>CAYFYM010000136.1:0-6527 GCA_964347405.1 uncultured Candidatus Bathyarchaeia archaeon
ATAAACGGGATACTGGTGAAGAACGAAGACATCCCGTGGAACGAGACCAAGCTCAGACCCATAATAACCAGAAACCTCATCATGGGATGCGAGGAAGACGCGATACGCATCACCGGTGAGATAAAGCCGGTACTCACCAGAAACGTCTTCATGGACAACTCGAACGGAGTCTATTTCGACGTGGACTCGTTCAAAGAGGGAGTCATGCCCAGGATAGAGTACAACGTCTTCCACGGAAACGACAACAACATCTACGTGGACAGGGAGGACCCTAGAATCCTGATACACCTAGAGAGAAACTGGTGGGGCACAAACAGCACGGAAACAGTCCACGAGAAGATATTCGATGAACAAGACGACCCCCAGACCTGCACTATACTGGTTGAGCCGGTTCTAGCCAAGCCTCCAGACGCGCTTCCAGAGATCCATTACAGCTTCGAGGCGTCGTGCAGGCATAGCCAAATCGAGTTGAATGAAGATAACGAGATTACGGGGAGAATCACACCTCCCTTAGAGACGTTCGACATAAGGCTCGTCTGCACAGGGCCGGACGGAGACGGGTTTGAAGAAGACTTGAAAACGGACGACGAAGGAGATTACTCGTACGAGTTCACCCCAGATACCATCGGCGTCTGGAATATAGCATTGACCCCGGGGGAGCACGATCTTTTCGAAGGCTTGGGCACCAAGGAAGTGGAGTTTAACGTAAACAGGATCAGCAGCAGCATCGAATGCTCGTTTTCGCCGTTGACGCCTCTCGTGGGAGAGGAGGTAACCCTCAGCGGCGTGTTGACCCCCGCTCTGTCAAACGAGCGAGTGAAGGTGGAGGTCACCGATCCCAACGGTGTCAGGTACCACAGCCAGACCACCACAGACGTTGACGGAGAGTTCGAGTACAGACAGGAAAGAGAGACGCACGGAGAATACAGCGTCACGTTCACGTGGGATGGAACCGAGGAAGTAGAAGCCGCCTCAGAGACAGCCGTCTTCAGGGTCCATAGATCCAGTTGGTTGGAGATACTCATAAGCGACGAAACAGGCTCGCCTGTACCCGACGCCATTGTGCGGATGGTATTCCAGCCACCGAGCCAAGCCAGCTTGGCGGGAAGGACCGACTCAGAAGGGAGGGCTGTGTTCCAGGATATCTTGGCGGGTGAGTACAGCTTCTCAGTGGAGAAGACGAACTACGAGACTAGCACCGTTACGTATCAGATAAGTGAAGGTGAGTCCAGCGAGCTGACGGTGGAGCTTGAAGAAGACGTTTCCGAGGAGACGAGCTCCCATGTCGTCGATGGGAGGACGGAGCCAGGTGACGTCCCCCTGTATTACGGGTTCTTACCGAGCGCGCTCATATTCGTGATCCTGGTTGTGCTGTACACCACGATAAACGGGATTAATAAGCCCAGGTAGCCGGCGTCGAAGCGTTGAAAGGGGATGCAGCCGCCACGTGACTGTTATATTGACCCGACGCGCTTCATCCTAGAAGTAGAGAGGCTTAGCATTGAAGAAGGTAGACATCCCCCACCACTCCTGGTACGAGGACGAGCCCCTGACGCTTACCTTCCCGGACGAGTGGAACGTGCGGAGATGCGGGGTGGAGGCAGAGAACGGGACGGCCATGACCCCTGACGAGATCGAGGCAGCAATCCGCAGCCCCCTGGGCCAGAAGCCGCTGGCTAGGCTCGCGGAGGGGGCCGAGGAGGCGGTCATCATCTTCGACGACATGACCAGGCCAACCAAGACGCGCCAGTACGCCCCGTACATACTTGAGACGCTCCACAGGGCCGGGGTGCCGCGGGATAACATACGCTTCATCGTGGCCGCGGGGACACACGGCACATACGACAGGAGGGACTTCGTTAAGAAGCTCGGCGACGACGTGGTCAGCGAGTACCAGGTCTACAACCACAACCCCTACGAGATGCTGGACCGCTTGGGGGAGACAGGCTACGGCTGCCCCGTCTGGGTCAACAGCGAGGTCATGGCCTGCGACCTGAAGATAGGCGTGGGCACAGTGCTGTTCCACAGGCTCATGGGGTTCAGCGGCGGCGGAAAGATCATCAGCCCAGGCGTCGCGGGCGTCGAGACCATCAGGTACAACCACGGAAGCATAGGGGGCTTCGGCCCCGGGCTGACGCCCCACGAGACCACGGGCTACCTCCGCTACGTTGACAACGTCATGAGGCTCGACGCCGAGGAGGCCGCCCGGATGGCGGGGCTCGACTACAAGATAGACACGGTGCTCAACCTGAGCCGTGACCCGCTTGAGCTCTACGCCGGCGACTTCGTGGAGACCCAGAGGCGGGCGGCGGCTGGGGCGTTGAGGTGGCACGCCACGGAGAGCCCCGAGGCGGACATAGTGGTTGTGGGCAGCTACATGAGGGAGAACGAGCCCTACCTCGGGCTGTGGCCGGCATACAACAGCGTCAAGGCGGACGGCACCATAGTGCTCGTGAACGACTGCCCCGACGGCGACATAAACCACTGGCTGTTCAACCGGCACGGAAAAAACGTGGGAGCCAGCCTCTGGAACCCAAGGCGCAGGGACCTAGCGAAAGGCGAGAGGCTCATAGTCTACGGCGAGCATCCGCTGAAGAGCTTCGAGATGAGGTACGAGGAGGAGGTGTTCCAGTGGATCAGGAGCTGGCCCGAGGTCGTCGAGGAGCTCAAGAAACACCACGGCGACGGGTCGAAGGTGGCGGTCATTCCGGATGGCACATCGTGCATACCCAGGAAGGCGCTGGAGGGTCGTGGATGAAGAAGGCGATACAGCTGGACGACGGGGACAACGTCGCCACGGTCACGGACGACGTGTCCGAGGGGGAGCAGGTCGAGGTCCTCAGCCCGAGGGGCGAGGTCGTCCTGGACGTGAGGCCGGTCGAGGACGTCATGTTCGGGCACAAGCTGGCTCTCAGGAAGCTCGGCAGAGGGGAGGAGATAGTGAAGTACGGCGAGGTCATCGGGGTCGCGTCGAAGCGGATAATGGTGGGGGAGTGGGTTCACACCCACAACACCGAGTCCGGTCGGCTGCCGACTGGCGGACGGGAGGCGAAACGATGAACGAGTTCTACGGCTACGGGCGGCCCGACGGCGGCGTCGGGGTGAGGAACCATCTCCTCGTAATAGCCCCCATAGACTGCAGCTACGAGCCGGCCAGGCAGGTCGCCGCCCAGGTGGAGGGCGCCTTCGCGGTCACCCAGTACCACGGGTGCAGGGCGGACGAGATGCTGGTTAACACCCTCGTCGGCACCGGCCGGAACCCCAACGTGGCGGGCGTGCTGCTCTTCGGGCTGGGCTGCGAGGTGCTTACCAACGAGATACTCATGGAGGGCCTGGAGGACACGGGTAAGCCCGTCGAGAGCGTGGTGATACAGGAGGACGGCGGCACCATCAAGGCCATGGAGAAGGGGGTGCGGGCGCTTCAGCGCATGGCTCAGGAGGCGGGTGAGCAGAAAAGGGAGCCCTTCCCCCTGAGCGAGCTGACGCTGGCGGTGGAGTGCGGGGGAAGCGACGCCACAAGCGGGCTGGCCGCCAACCCGGCGGTGGGGGTGGCCGCGGACAGGCTCATCGAGGAGGGGGGGACGGTGATCTTCAGCGAGCCCCAGGAGATGATAGGCACCCAGCACATACTGGCCAGGCGCGCCGTCACCGAGAGCGTCGCCCGGGACATATACGAGATGATCGAGAGGCAGGAGAGGAGGCTCAGCGCCATGGGGGTAGACAGCCGGTACATGAGCAAGGGCAACATCGACGGCGGCCTCACCACCATCGAGGAGAAGAGCCTCGGCGCCATCAGGAAGGGCGGCACCAAGCCCATCCAGGGCGTCCTCTGGAACACGTGGGACAGGTTCGACGTGCCCGACGAGCCGGGCCTCTACCTCCAGGACGGCACGGGCTGGGACGTGCCCAGCGTCACCCACATGGTGGCCGCCGGCGCCCAGGTGGTCTGCTTCACCAGCGGGCGAGGCAGCACCACGGGCCACGCCGTGGCCCCCGTCATAAAGATAACGGGGAACCCCAAAACGTACGCCAACCTGGGCGACAACATGGACATCAACGCGGGCACCATACTTGACGGCAGCGAGAGCCTCAACAGCGTGGGGCGTCGAATATTCGAGGAGATCGTCGCCGTGGCCAACGGCAGGAAGACCAAGGCGGAGGCCCTGGGTTTCAGGGACTACGTGGTGTTCGGCAGGGAAAGGGCGGCGGAGAGGCTGCTAGGCCACTGCTAAACTGTTATTTACTCTTTTACACCATTTTCTCACGGTATGGAGTATTTCGCCCAAGCCTACGAGGAGCTTATAAAAAACATCTCAGCTGCCCTCGAGGGCCTCGACAGTAGGGAGGTGGAGACTCTGCTTGTGAGCCTGATAGACACGAGGGCTCGGGGCAACAAGGTGCTCGTGGTGGGCGCCGGCAGAAGCGGCCTGGTGGGCAAGGCTTTCGCCATGCGCCTCATGCACCTGGGCTTCCAGGTTTACGTGCTGGGGGAGACGATAAACCCCAACGTAGGCGAAGGGGACTTGGTCATAGTAATATCCGGGAGCGGCAAGACCACGATGCCATTGGCCGCCGCCCAGATGGCCGAGAGCCTCAACGCCAAGGTGATAGCCATCACCAGCCAGGAGGAGTCGCCGCTTGCTCAGACGGCGGACGTCGTCGTGGACATACCCGGCAGGGAGGAGATCGCGGCGGAGGACGAGTACCATATAAGGCAGCTGAAGGGGCAGCACGAGAGCCTGGCGCCCATGGGTACCATGTTCGAGGACACGACGATGATCTTCCTGGACTCGCTGATAGCCGAGCTCATGAACAGGCTTGGCCTCAGCGTTGACGCCATGAGGGAGAGGCACGCGACGATAGAGTAGGACTGTTACATCTCGGCTAGGACCACGTCGTCGTACTCCTTCTCCAGGAGGTACTTGTGGCGTAGCTCTTCCTTGGCGAAGTTGTTGAACATCTTCCCCAGCTCGGCGTCCTTGAGTTTTCTAGCTATCTGGACGTAGAAGTCGTGGGTGGCCTTCTCACGCTGCGCCGCGTATATCAGTATCTGCGGGTAGTCCGCCATGGGGTCCAGAGGGACCTTGACCAGCCTGTCAGTGATCTTGAGGTCGGGGATGTGTTCCTTGAGCGTCCTCATCTTGACGTTCTCTGGGTCTTTGAGCCCCTGTAGGAAGTATTCGCGGTGTCTTTTCTCGTCGGCTGCGAGCTCGGTGAGCAGCTTCTTGGCGCCTGGGTACGTGGCCTTCTCAGCCGTCTCTGTGTAGAGGGTGTAGCTCTCCAGCTCCATCTCGGCGCCAACTTTGAGCGCCTTCTCGATGGTCCAGTTCTCTATCTCCATCTTTATCCCTTTTTCTCATCTTATGGAGCAATATAAGGCTAAGGATAACGCGTATAAGCGGCGGGAGACGCATCCATTGATATGAAGCCCACCGGCAGCGTCAACGTCGAGATAATCGCCACCGGGGACGAGCTCCTCTACGGCAGGATTCTTGACACCAACAGCCACTGGCTAGCCCAGCGCGTCGCCGAGATGGGCGCCAAGCTCAGACGCGTCACGGTGATCGGGGACGAGCCTGAGACCATCGCGGAGACGCTGCACGACGCCATGAAGCGGGACGCCCACTTCATCATCTTCAGCGGCGGCCTGGGCCCCAGCGAGGACGACCTAACCGTGGAAAGCATCGGTGAGGCGCTGGGCCGCAGGACGGTCATAGACGAGGAGGGCGCCGAGAAGATCAGGACCGTGTATCGGCGGAGGGGGATAACCGACGACGCCTATCACCGCCGCGGCGAACGCATGGCACGGGTTCTGGAGGGCAGCATGCCGATGCATAACCCCGTGGGGTTCGCTGTGGGGATGTGCGTCGAGGAGGCCGGTAAGAAGATATGCACGCTACCCGGTGTCCCCTCAGAGATGAAGGGCATGTTCGACGCCCACGTGGCTCCCATGATCGAGGGAACCGCCACCAGCGTGTTCCTCGCCCGCACCTACAACGTGAGCATGGTCTGGAAGGCCTTCTTCCCTCTGTACAGGGAGATGCAGAGGGACTACCCGGACATGTACATCAAGAACGCCGCGACGCCGCCCGTGGAGGGCGAGGACAGGGACAAGGTCCACACCATCAAGGTGGACTTCGTCCTAGAGGCGCCGACCCACGAGGAGGCGGAGGCGAAGATGACTGGGTTCCTCGCCGACTACATGAGTAGGATAAAGGAGGCGGGCGGCGGCAGAATGGAGCCAATAGGCCCAGGCAGCAACATCTAGGGAGAACGAGTCCACCTTCACTCTATGACCTGCTGGTGTGTCTTGGAGTCGTACCACGCCTTGAGGAGCGTCGGCTTCAGCCTAAGCAGCGTGAAGTCCGGGTCCGCGTATCCCTTGGGGTAGTAGACCTCCCACCCCTCGACCCAGAGCTTCTTCTTGAACTCCATGTCGTCCAGCGCCTCGGCCTTCCCCTGATGCATGACGCCCTTGTACTCCTCCGGTGCGCAGTAGTATAGGGCCACCGTCGGGTTGTCCTTCA
>CAYFYM010000137.1:0-2064 GCA_964347405.1 uncultured Candidatus Bathyarchaeia archaeon
TCCTCGACCGTGCCCTCTATGTCGCCGCTGATGTACTGAGGCTTGTAGCTGACCTTGATGGTCGGGTCGCTGACGCCTCCCTCGGTGGGCGTCTCGACGCCGGCCAGCATCCTCACGAACGTGGTCTTGCCGATGCCGTTCATCCCCAGGATGCCCACCACCTCGCCCATGGAGATGCCGCCGGCCTCCACCTCCAGCCTGAACGCGCCGAAGTCCTTCACTAGCCTGGTCCACTCCAGGAGGTTGTGGGTCCGCTCCTGGGCCTCCACGGGCGGCTTCGCGTGGAAAGCTATGGGTGTCTGCCTGAGACGTACGTTCTCGGCGGGGATGTAGCCGTTGATGTAGATGTTGATGCCTTCTCGTACGACGTGTACGTTGCTGACGATGCCGTAGACGTCGGGCTCGCCGTAGAGGATGAACACGTCGTCGCTCAAATAGTCCAGGACGGCGAGGTCGTGCTCCGCCGCCACCACCATCCTTTCCTCGTCGGCGAGGTCCCTGATTATCCTGGCGGCGCGGGTCCTCTGGTAGATGTCCAGGAAGCTGCTGGGCTCGTCGAAGAGGTACAGTTGGGCGTCTCGGCAGATGGCCGTCGCGATGGCCACCCTCTGCAGCTCCCCGCCGCTGAGCACGTCCAGGTCACGGTCCAGGAGGTGCCCTATCTCCAGGTCGTCGATGATGGTGTCCAGTACGCCGCGCTCGTCGAGCCTCTCTAGGACGTCGCCCACCTTCCCCTCCACCACGCGGGGTATCTTGTCCACGTACTGGGGCTTGTGAACCGCCTTCACCGTGCCGTCGTAGACGCCGCCCAGGTACTCCTCCAGGGGCTTGCCCCTGAAGTACTCCAGCACCGCCTCCCGGTCGGCGGGCTTCGCGTGGTCCCCCATGTTGGGCACCAGCTCGCCCGCCAGTATCTTGAGTATCGTGGACTTGCCTATGCCGTTGCGGCCGATTAGGCCCACCACCTCGTTCCTACGGGGCGTCGGCAGCCTGAACAGGGTGAAGTCGTTGGGGCCGAACCTGTGTATGTGGTCCTTCTCAAGCTCGTCTGGGAGGTTGACTATGCGCAGCGCGTCGAAGGGGCACTTGCGTACGCAGATGCCGCAGCCGCTGCAGATGTACTCGCTGACGAAAGCCTTGTCCTCCTCGTCGAGGCGTATCGCCTCCCTGCGGGTGCGGACCATGGGGCAGAACCTGATGCACACAAGGTCGCACTTGTCGGAGCGGCACCGCTCCTTGTCGACGACGGCTACGCGCATCTTTCTGCACCTTTCGCGTTTAATCCAGCGCCGGGTTATTTAAGGGAATATCATGGGGCTGTTAATGACCGCGCTGCCGTTTTCGCGCCGCCTAGCCGACGGATCCGCCAGCTAAGGCATCCTCTAACGGGCTACATCTTGGAGGCGAAGTACTCGTAGGTCTCCCATGCGGGGCCTGCGCTGTCCGAGGGCGCCACCCTAAGCACCTCGCCGCCTTTGTCCTCGATTAAGCGTACAAGTGTAGCCCTCTCGACGTTGTGCATCTCCATGACGCCGCCCAGCACCAACCTCTGGACCAGCGCGGCGGCTCCGCCGGGCAGGTAGTCCATAAGCTTCCTCCCGTTCTTGGCACTAGGCATGTGGAACACCATGATCCCCCTTCTCGACAGGGTCCGCAGGAACTCCCCGACGTAGTTGAGGGCGTGGACAGGCTTCACGTGCTGCAGGGTTATGTTGGAGTAGACGAGGTCGAAGTACTCGTCCGGGAACACCTGAAGGTCGTCCTCGCCGTTCACCAGGTACCTGCACCGGCCGCCGTGCCTGTTCAGGGACTCCGCCTTCTCGATCATTGAAGGCGCGATGTCTACTCCGATCACCTCGTCGTAGTGGTCCGCCAGGGACTGGGTGAGCCTACCGACGCCGCAGCCGAAGTCTAGGGCCCTCCCCCTGTCGAGGTCCACGTCCAGCCTGGCGATGTCACGCATCAGCCCCTCAACCTCCCTCCTCCCGGTCTCGAAGAACTCGGCGACGTCCCAGTTCAGCCGCGTGGTGAGTATGGCCGTTAGGGGGTTCCTGCGGCCCATGG
>CAYFYM010000138.1:0-2922 GCA_964347405.1 uncultured Candidatus Bathyarchaeia archaeon
AAGTGCATCCACTCGTTCCAGAGTTCTTCGTCTATGTAGATCGATGTCTTCTTCTTGCCCATTTCAGGCACTATATGGTCGTGTGACCTTTTAAACATCCCCTAATTATGCTACACGGTATATACCGCATACCTTAAATTATGTACCGTATGCGGTATACTTACCGTAAGGAAACTAGCATATGCCAAGACCCAAAGTGAAGATCACCGTCCTGAAGAGGATAGACCCGTCCGTCATCTTCGACGGCGACGTCCCCAACGTGCCCGGGACAGACAGAAAGTTCGAGATCTGCCCCGCCTTCGAGGAGGGGCAGGAGTTCGTCGTCGAGAACGAGATGAAGCCCAAGGGGTTCTGCGTCAGGGCCTGGAACGACCTATTCAAGAGCCTGTCTGTCCTCTATTTCGGCGGCAACTTCCCGTGGGCTGAGGAGGGGAAGACGGTCGCCTGCTGCACAGACGGAGTCCGCCCCGTCTCCTTCAGGCTGGAGCGTATCAACTAGAAACCATGGTAACGCCATCCATTTTATTTACCGTTAAGGCGTCTGACCCTTCCGAATATTATCGGCTGCCACAGTGAAACCCCTTTAACTGCGGCACCCACTGGTTTCTTGATGTGGGTAACGCGTCCCGACGCGAGGGGGATCCTTGACGAACCCGGTGTTCAGCGTGCCCTCCCGCGGTACGTCGACGTCGTGAGGGGGAAGAGGCAGGCGAAGCACATTATAGACAAGTCCATTGAAGCGGGTTTCGGAAGAAGAGACCCCGTCGAGAAGCTTTGGGGGACCCATAACACCATTCTAGCCCGGTACATGGACGCCCAGGAATCCATCGACGCGTCGAGGAAGAAGCCTAAACCAGCAGACAAGTCGTGGTACGATCTCAAGGTGTTGCTGGGGCACAGGCTCATGAAGGAGTGCAGGTTCTGCGAACGCGGCTGCGGCGTGAACAGGCTCCGCGGAGAGAGAGGCTACTGTAGGGCGGGCCGGAACTTCAGCCTATACTCGGCCTTCCCCCACATGGGGGAGGAGCCCGAGCTGGTGCCATCAGGTACATTGTTCACCGGCGGCTGCAGCATAAGGTGCATTCACTGCCAGAACTGGGACATCAGCCAGTGGGGGAGCAGCGGCGCCTCCGTGACGCCGGAGCTGATGGCGGTCCAGGTGAAGGCCCTCGCCGATAAGGGCTGCAGGAACCTGAACATGGTGGGCGGCGACCCGACGCCGGTGACGTGGCAGTGGCTGGAGACCTTCAGGCACGTCAGCGTAAACATCGCCACCGTCTGGAACAGCAACAGCTACTACTCGGAGGAGGTGTCACGGCTCCTCGCCGGCTTCATAGACGTCTACCTCCTGGACTTCAAGTACGGAAACGACGATTGCGCCGCGGCCATCAGCGACGCACCCGGCTACTGGGAAGCCTGCACCAGAAACCACCTGACGGCGAATGAGTACGGCGAACTCATAATACGTGTGCTCGTGCTGCCGGGGCACAACGAGTGCTGCACCCGGCCCATCCTCCAGTGGATACACGACAACCTCGGGCCCTGGACCCGCGTCAACCTCATGTTCCAGTACCGCCCAGAGTGGAGGGCCGGGGAGAGGCCTGAGCTCAGCCGCAGGCTCACCTCGGAGGAGATCGACGAGGCCAAGAAGATCGCCGCAGACGTCGGCCTCAAGAACCTTGTCCGCGGATGAAAGACCAAGTCACATAGCTTGCACCGACTAGCTTGGGGGCCCTTCGACTGTCTTTAGGATGTTCTCGGGTAAGCTGACGGCCACTACCAGCCACATTTATTTCCATGACACCCCGTTTAGCATCAATGGTCACCCTCAAGACTGAGCGCCTCGTCCTCAGGGAGTTCACTGTGGACGACTACGAGGCAGCCCACGCCTACGCCTCGGACCCCCGTGTCGTGGAGTACATGAGCTTCGGACCCAACACCCCTGAGGACACCCGCCAGTTCCTAAGGAGAGCCATCGAGAAGCAGCGGCAGAGCCCCAGGACAGGCTATACGCTGGCCCTTACCATCGGAGGCGAGCTCATCGGCGGCTGCGGCTTAACAGTAACAGACGCCAAGCTCGGAGAGGGCGAGATAGGTTACTGCATGCGCCCCGAGCACTGGGGTCGAGGCGTAGGCACAGAGGCCGCGGGTGCCCTCATCAAGTTTGGGTTCAAGGAACTGGGTCTCCACAGGATCATAGCCAAGTGCGACCCCATGAACGTGGCGTCATGGAGGGTCATGGAGAAGAACGGCATGAAAAGGGAGGGCCGGCTCAGGGAGAACGTCAAGATCAGGGGAGAGTGGCGTGACAGCCTGCTCTACAGCATACTAGAGCAGGAGTACAGCGGCTAGCTCTCCTCCCTCATGAGGCGCCTGAGGTTATCGTCCAAGACGTTACCACAATTCCAGCAAAGCGCCACATGTTCAGGCATCTTGGTGCCACATTTTTCGCATACGATAATGTTTTCCTCTTTTTCGTCCGACTTTAAAAATTCATCTAGACTCAGCTTAATAAAATATCCCCCTACAACAATCCTCTTCTACGCTTAAAACTTTTTACAGTAAAACACTTCTATTTGAAATTATCATCAACTTCACACAAATAAACAGCGTTAAAATATCACGAAAAACCATCTTTTTTCCTAGTTATCGAAATTTTTTTCACTTTGAAACACGTTGTTATATTCAGTACAGGTGTATATTCAACACGCTGTGAAAGGGTAAACCCCTAAGATGTAGGAATATGTCCCAGCTTAGAACAAGGCAGCCCATAGGGAACTACGAGTTTGAGGGCCCATACCAGACAACTGAACGCGTGCCCGAAGCGGAGGGGCTTCTGGCTGTCATAACCAGCGATGGGAGGCAGAACTACCTAATCGACGTAGTCCACACACCCAACATCCTTGCCTCCATAGAGGAAAG
>CAYFYM010000139.1:0-4385 GCA_964347405.1 uncultured Candidatus Bathyarchaeia archaeon
GCGGGGCACGTATATGAACAGCTTCTTCACCCTGCGGCCCACGCTGGTGCTGTCGCTGAGGAACCGCCAAAGTTTGGCCCTTTCCTCGTTTACGTCCTCGGCCAGCTCCACTGTGCCAAGTTCCTGGACGTCGCCTTCGCAGTTCAGTATCACGATGCTGGGGTAGACCACGTCGCCCCAGGGGCTCAGCAGGCCGAACCTATTCTTCTCGTCGTTCACGATGGTCTCGTAGCAGTCTGGCCAGCTGGCCTCCGGCTGGTCCACGAACGGGAATCGGGTGGCCGCTATTATCCTAGTGACTCGGTGCTTCAGGGTCTCGGGGTCAACCAAGCTAGCTCAGCCCGATCTCGTCGGAGACGCCCTGCATGGCCTTGACGGCTATCTGGGCGAACTCGCTGAAGGGAAGCCCGACCTCCTCGCACCTCATGATGTTCTCGCGGCTAACCTGCCGGGCGAAACTCTTGTCCTTCATCCTCCTCTTTACGCTCTTGGCCTTCATCCCGGTCAGCTTGGTGGGCCGCACCAGCGCGTTGGCGACTATCATCCCTGAGATGGCGTCGGCGGCCAGCAGCGAGACGTCGAACCTGGTCTCGGGCTCGTGGCCGGTCAGCGGGTTGTGGCGCCTCACGGCGTTCACGGCCTCCTCCGGCAGGATGTCCTTCACCATCTCGGCGGACATGGCGCCGTGCTTGCTGAAGTCGTCGCCGAACTTCTCGTAGTCCACGTCGTGTAGGATGCCCACCGCCTCCCAGAGAGCCTCGTCCTCACCGAGCCGCTCGGCCAGGCCCTTCATGATGGCGCCCACCGCCACCATGTGGTTCACGAGGTTACTGTTCTTCACGTTCTCTTTGACGAGGTCTATGCACTCTTCCCTGGTGATCATGGCTATAGGAGTGCGGCGGCGTTGTTTAAGCGTTAGGTTGATATGGGATCGCGCTGGCATAGGTAGTCATTCGGTGAACCCCTTGGATGAAGTGCAGATGGGCAGCAAGACGCGGATAATAAACTACAGCCTCGCAGTGATGACTCTTACCCACACCATGACCCACAGCTTCCAGAACATCCACACGGCGCTGTTCCCCGTGCTCAGGGACGAGTTCATGCTCACCAACCAGCAGATAGGCATCATTGCGTCCATACCAAACCTCTGCCAGGCATTGCTGAGCATACCAACGGGGCTGCTCAGCGACAGGATCGGAAGCAGGAAGATGCTTCTACTCGCCATGGGCGTGGCCTGCGTCGGCGCGTTGACGGCGAGCATGGCCAACAGCCCCACATTGCTGATAATCGCCATCAGTCTACTCTACATAAACACCACAGTCTACCACCCGGCGGGCTACAGCCTCGTATCTAGGAGCTTCAAGCCTAGGGACAGGAGCAAGGCGTTGGGGATACAGGGCGCCGGCGGCACCCTCGGGATGGCTATTGGCCCCATTAGCCTCGCGGTCCTCGTCTACCTGGGGTTCCAGTGGAGGCAGGTATACCTTTTCTGGTTCTTCCCCCTGCTCCTCGGCATAGCCATGATACTGAGGATAGGGGAGGTGCCCACCGACGACTTGGCGCTCAGCGACTCCGAGAAGACGGATCAGGAGCCGGCCCGCAGCCTGCTCACGGCGAGCCTCGTGTTCTTCATGGTGCACAGCGGAGCCAAGAGGATAGCGTCGGGGATGACCAACAGCTTCCTCAACGTGTACCTCGTGGAGGCCCAGGGCTGGGCGTTCGAGTACGCGAGCCTCATACTGGGCGGCAGCTACATAATGGGCATAGTCGCGGCGCCGTTGGGCGGGTTTCTGGCAGCGAGATACGGCGACAAGAAATGGACGCTTTCGGTGCTGGCAGCGAGCTACGTGTGCTACATACTCGCGTTCCTCGTGGGCGGCGTACTGCCCTTCACCATACTGTACCTAGGCCACGGGTTCTTCAACTTCCTCAGCATGGCGGCCAACAGCAGCATCATGGCGAAGCTTTCGCCGGGGAGGCAGCGGGGCCTAGGCTTCGCGCTGTACTTCCTCCCCGGCAGCGTCATGGGCGCCGTGGCCCCGATGATGGCGGCGGTGATCGCGGACAACCTGGGGATGTACCCCATATTCATCGCCAGCTTCGCCGCCTACGTGGCCGCCGTGCTGGTGCTGATGCTGGGTGTTAAAGTCGATTGACCGCCGAAGATACGCCGCCATGACGCCATGACCTGAATCGTTACACGAGGTAGGGCCAGACGAGGTACGCAATGAGTATGGTGAGCAGCGCCCCGGTGACGTCCAGCAGCACGCCCGCCTTGATCATCTCCGGCATGGAAACCTTGCCCGTGCTGTAGGCGATGGCGTTGGGCGGCGTCCCCACCGGCAGCATGAAGTCTAGGCTCGTGCTGATCCCCACGGCGACCGCTAGGATGACGGGGCTGAACCCGATCCTCTGGCCGAGGCCGATGGCTATGGGGAGGAAGATCCCCGCGCTGGCCGTGTTGCTGGCCACGATGCTGATGCCCAGGCCCGCGACGGTGACCAGCGCTATGGTTACCAGGGGGGAGCCGCCGCCGGTGAGGTTGAGCAGCATGTTGCTTATGACGTTCACGAGCCCCGAGACGCTCAGGGCGTTGCCGAGGCTTAGGCCACCGCCGATGAGCAGCAGCGTGTCCCACTTACCGTTCTTGATGTCCTGCTCGTCCAGGAGGTCGAGGAAGTACAGGAGCACCGTCACCAGCCCAGCCACCACGGCTGAGCTGTAGCCGTGGCCCCCCCAGCCGACGAGGTTGGCTATGGGCTCAGGGAGGGCTCCTGTAATCCATGCGAGGACGGCGAAACCGAACACGTATAGGGTGAGCCTCTGCCTCCGGGTGAGCTCGGTGCTCACCCTCTCCAGGGCCGGTATCTCCTCTACGTCCGTCGGGAAGACGGCGAACAGCGTCGCCCAGGTTATGAGTATCTGTATGGCGGCTATGGGGAGCCCGTAGAACATCCAGCCCAGGAAGCTTATCTCGTAGCCCACGAGCTCCTTGAGGCTGGCCGCCGCCATGGCGCAGGTCGTCGTCCCCACCAGGGTGCTGAGGCCCCCCGCCGTGGAGGCGTACGCGATGCCTAGGACCATCACCTTGCTGAAGTTGCCTTTGGCGTCCCTGACTCGCTCGGTGATGTTCAGCGCCATGGTGATGAGGAGGGCCGTGGCCGCCGTGTTGCTTATCCACATGCTCAGGAACCCGGCGGTGACCATGACCACGAGGACCAGGGTGCGAGCCCCAGCTCTGACCCTTGAGACGATGAGGTACGCGAAGTACTCGTCGAGGTCGCACTTCTCGACCGCCACCGCCAGCATGAAGCCGCCCAGAAGCAGCATCACCACGGTGTCGAAGAACGGCGCCAGCGCTTCCCCGAAGCCCTGAACCCCGAGGAACGACTGCAGCAGCGGTATCAGCAGGCTTGTAGCCGCCAGCGGCACAGCCTCCGTGGTCCAGAGCCCAGACGCGACGATGAGCACCACCAGCGCCGAACGCTGGCTCCCAGTAAGGCTCCCAGCCGTAGCCGAGTGAGCGGCCACGCTCAGAAGCACCACGGCGGCGAGGACGACGGCCCGCTTCCTGTTCACGCGCCTTCACTCTAGAGCTGCTTGAACGATATGATGTCCAGGTTCTCCTCGGACGCGAGCTGGTCGATGAGAGTCTTCAACTCGAAGATGTTCTCCAGCTCCACGGTGCCGTAGAGCACCGCGAGGCTCGGGTAGTTCTTCTCGGAGGCCACGAGGAACGGCGGCACTGCTACGGTGCTTGTGAAGTCCGCCATGAACCTCTGCCGCTTGAGCTTGTCCGCGAACTTCCGGAGAACGTTGTTGTCTATGATGTCGCCGCGGACGATCATCTCTACGGTAACGAGCTTGCTCATGTATCCACGCCTTCTGAAATCCGTGAAACTAAACGAGGCTGGGTTAAAAAGGTATTCAAACCGCCTCGGGGCAAACGTTTTAATCGAGTCGGTCGGGAGCCATACCTGTGAATGGTTTTGGGGCCCGTTAAGCTGCCGTGGATGACCGACGACGAGGTGGCCAGCCTCGTCGACGCGCAGATGCTCTGCAGGATAGCGTTCAAGGGAGACGAGTACCCGTACATGGTACCAATTAGGTACGTGGTCCTGGACGACACGCTGTACTTCCACTTCACCGATTACGGGAAGAAGATGAGGCTCCTAGACATGGACAGCAAAGCATGTGTCCAGATAGAGAGCTACGAGCCCGACCTATCAGAGTACAGCTTCGTGTCGTACCGGGGGCGACTTGAACGGGTGACGGACGCCGGGGAGCGTGAGAAGGCGATAAGTCTCTTCGCCAAGACGGGGGAGAAGAAGCTGTCCACCAAGTTCCTCGCCGCCCACGGGATGGAGCCGGCTGAAGGCTGGGGC
>CAYFYM010000140.1:0-7922 GCA_964347405.1 uncultured Candidatus Bathyarchaeia archaeon
TGAGGGGCCACGCACCCGAGCATACCCACGACCCCGTCATACTCGTTGGCTATCCTTCTGCGACGTGATATGAACGAGTCGAGCCGGTCCAGCTGGCAAAGACCCAGCGCCGCCCTCACGTCGTCGAACCTGTAGTTCATGCCAAGCCGCTCCCTTACCCGTCTTTCGTGCGCCTTGAAGCCCCTGATCCACTGGGCGTGCTCCGGGTCGTTGACCGTCACCATGCCGCCCTCACCCGTCGCGATCACCTTGCTCGGGTAGAAGCTGTAGCAGCACAAGTCGTGGAACTCGCCCAGCTCCCTCCCCCTGTTCCTGCTCCCTATGGCCTGGCAGCAGTCCCCTATCACGCGTAGCCCATGGTCCTCCGCGGCCTCGTTGACCGCCCTCATCTCGGCCACGTTGCCGAAAAGGTGGACGGGCAGGATCGCCCTGGTTCTTCTGCCTATCTTCTCCGCCAGGCTGTCCACGTCGAGGAGGAAGGTGGACGGGTCCACGTCGGCGAACACGGGTCTAGCCCCGCATCGGACGGCGGCGCCAGCAGACGCCTCGTAGGTGAGGGCCGGCACCACCACCTCGTCGCCCGGCTCCAACGCACACGAGTACGCCGCGGCGAGGGCGGCCGTCCCGTTGCACACGGCTACGCCGTGCCGCGCCCCCGTTCTCCTGGAGAACCTCTCCTCGAACTCCCTCGTGGCGTCGCCCTCCCTGAGCATGCCCGAGTAAAGGACGCCGCGGACCCGTCCGAGGCACTCTTGGCCGAAGCGCGGCTTTGCCAACCTCACAACCGCGGGCGAGACGGGTGATCCACCGAGTAGAGCCAGCTCACTGCGCCGCATGGCCTATGCCTCTGTAAGTGAAGCCTTCGCCGCGGCACTCTTCGGGGTCGAACACGTCTCTGCCGTCGACTATGACCGGCCTGTTCATCTTGTCCCTGAGCCAGCTCAGGTCGATCCCCATGTACACGCTGTGGCGCGTCGTCACCGCCAGACAGTCTCTTTCCTCCACCGCCTCATCGAGTTCGTGGACCAGCGGGACATCTTCCCAGCGCTCGATGTATGGGTCGTGGACAGCCGTGTCCCCGGCCTCGTGCCTCAGCAGTCTGTAGAGGGTGAGCGCCGGGCTGTTTCGGGCGTCCTCGGTGTCCCCCTTGAAGCCTAGGCCCAGGAGTGTGATCTTCGCTTCGCGGAGGCTCACCCCCTGCTCGCCGAGAGCGTCGACGACGAGCCTCTTCATCTGCCCCGGCATGGCGTCGTTCACTGTCCGGGCCGCCGTGATGAGCGTCGGCTGGAAGCCCTTGGCCTCGTGGCCGTGGAGAAGCAGCCACGAGTCCTTGGGTAGGCAGTGGCCGCCCACCCCTGCGCCGGGGAAGTGGACGTTCCGGAAGGGGTTTAGGCGGGGCTCGCCCTCGACGTGGGGGAGGCCGTTCACCAGCTCCCTCACCCGGTGGAAGTCCACCCCCATGCCGCTGCATATCAGGGCTGCCTCGTTGGCGAAGGCTATGTTCACGTCCCTGTACGTGTTCTCGACGAGCTTAGCCGCCTCGGCGGTGGCCGTGTCTGTGGGGTGGACGCCGGCCAGGCATATGCTACGGTAGAACTCGACGCCCCTCGACGTGCATCCGGGCGTATAGCCGCCGACGACCCTGGGCAGGTGTCTGATGTTGTGGACGAGCCTCCCCGGGGTCACCCGCTCGTAGCTGTATACGAGTCTGAAGCCGTCCCCGGCCTTCAACCCGCTCGCGTCCTCCAGCGCGGGCTTAACTACATGCTCCGTGGTGCCCGGAGGCACCGTGGACTCGAGGGAGATGAGGGTGCCAGGCCTGAGACGGGAGCCCACCTCGGCGGATATCTGTCTAAGGTTCTCGAACGTGGGCTCCTTCTTTTCGTCTATGGGGACCTGAACGGTGACGACGACGCAATCCGCGTCCCCGCAGTCGTCGAAGCCGTCGGTCACGCGGAGACAGCCACGTGAGACGGCGCTGGACAGCAGTTCACCAAGCGCGGGCTCCAGTCTGTATGGCGACGCGCCACGGTTGAGGAGATCTATCTTCCAGCCCGACCTCTCCGACCTCCGCTGCACGCCGACGACGTCGAACCCGGGGACGTCGGCGAGGACGGCCGCCAGCGGCACCCCCACGTAGCCCATACCCACGACAGCCACCTTCAACGTTATCCCTCATCCAATCTCAGAGAGCTGAACCACGCGGCCATACTCGGAGCTTCGGAGAGCCGCCTCGCAGACCCTCAGCGCGTTGACCCCGTCCACGCCAGTCACCGTGGGCTCACTGTCTTCCAGCACAGAGTCCACGAAGTCACTGAGCTCAAGCTCAAGCGGCTCCCTGTAACCGTTATCGATCCTCGTGAACCCGCCGAGCCTCTCCACGCTGACCCGCTGGGACAGGTACTCGACCCTGATGACGCCCTCCGCCCCCGTCACCGTGAGGCGCCTCACCTTCCTGGGCGTGAGCCAGTTGGCCTCCACGAACCCGGAAGCCGCGCCATCATAGATCAGGCTGAGGTAAGCGTAGTCCTCGAAGCTGTGGCTCAGGCTCCCGCAGCGGGAGAAAACCGAAACAGGCTGGGCTCCCAGTACCCTGGTAACGACGTCCACGTCATGCATCGCCAGGTCCTTGACCACGCCGACGTCGCCCAGCCTGTCGGGGCGTCTGCTTAGCCTCGAAGCGTGGACGGTGAGCAGCTGACCAACGCAGCCATCCTTCACCAGCCTCAGCGTCTCCGAGACCGCCGGGTTGAAACGCTCCACCAGCCCCACCGCCAGCACGAGCCCCTCCTCCTCCGAGAGCCTGACGAGCTCCTCGGCGTCAGGGAGCCTCGTCGCCATCGGCTTCTCGACGAGCACGTGTTTCCCTGCCTGTAGCGCGTCGCGTGCCAGCCGGGCGTGAGTCACGGTCGGCGTGCAGATGGAGACGGCGTCTACCTCCTCGTCCCTGAAGACCTCTCCGGGTTCATCGCAGCACCTAGCGTCGAACATCTTCTCGGCGAGCCTCCTCCTAGCGGGGTCCGTGTCGGCGATTTTCACCAGTCTAGCCTTGTCGAGTCCCGCATAGACTCTGGCGTGGTTAACCCCCCAGACGCCGCAGCCGACGACCGCTACGCCGATCTGACTCATGCCCCCATGTCTGCTTACCTTAAACCAATACTAAATGTTTACTGTTAGAGCATAATAAAGCTAAGTGTATTTGTCGAGGATCTTCCTGAGTTTCTCACTGACGGGTATCTCGGCTTTCTCGAAGCCCGCTGGGTCCTTGAACATGGGCCGCGTCGCGTCGATCCCCACCTTGCACCCCAGCTCCTTCTCCTGATCGGCCGCCGGGTCAAGGCTCGAAACCCTTACGTTGGGCACCATGAGCAGGTCCTCGTCGCCTTTGAACCGGGTCGCTATGGCCCACTCCACCTGCTGCATGTCATAGGGGTCGATGTCGCTGTCAACGACTACGGCGTGCTTGAGGCTGGGGTGCGCGGCGAATATAGCCATCAACACGTTCTTGGGGTCGCCCTCCCTGAACTTCTCGAAGCTGACCACGCAGTGGAGCCACCCCATGCCGCCCACCGTAAGGTTCACGCCGCGGACGTTGGGGACGACGCCGCGGACGTACTCCCATATCCTGGGCTCCTGGGGCATCCCCATCATGAGTCTGTGCTCTGAGCCCGCGGGGAGCAGCCCCTGGTAGATGTAGTCCTCGCGGTGCATCGCCCCCACCACCTCTATGATGGGCTGCTGCCTCTCGACGTCGAAGGTGCCCGATAGGTCCACGAAGGGGCCCTCAGTCGCCTTCTCGTTGAGCCTCAGCTTTCCCTCCAGCACAAGCTCGGCGTCCGCCGGCGCCAAAGCGTCCACGTGCTCGCACCTCGTGAGCTTAAGGTCGCCTCCGTGGAAGTTGTTCACCACGTCGAACTCGCTCGCGCCGAACGGCGCCGTGAGGCTGCCGGCTATCATCGTCGCCGGGTGAAGCCCGATGCTGACGCTCACGTCCAGGCTGCTCAGCCCGGCGTCCCTGGCCAGCTGCGTGAACATGTAGAGGTGACGGGGCACGATGCGTATAGCCAGCCTCCTCTCGTCCAGCACTAGGAGCCTGTGAAAGCTCACGTTCTCGTACTCGCCGCCGGGTACGCTGGTGTAGACTATGCCCGCGGTGATGTAGGGCCCGGGGTCTCCCTCGAAGTGCGTCAGCACCGGGATGTCTTTGAGGTTGCCCTCCCCTACGACCTCCTTGACCGGGCCGTCCCCGACCTTGCACTTCACCGGGTTCTTCGTCGCGTCGATCATCCTCTCGTAGAGGTTCTCGGAGGTGAGGCCCAGACCCTTCAGTATACGGCGCCTCGCCCCGCATACGCCCCCCACCACCCGGGTATCCGTCTCCCTCGGTTTCTCGAATAACAGAGCCTTGCCACCGTCGAACCTGTGCAGCGCAGCCGGTATCTCGTACTTGGCGCTGAGGGGCTCCTTGATCCGGATAACCTCGTCGTCTATCTCCTCCAGGAAAGACCTTAGGTCACTCACTTCTTTCACCGACCAACTTGTCCATCAACTCTAGCAGGGGTCTCCTCACCTGGAAACCGGCGGGGAGGTTACTGGAAACCAGCACAAGCTTCCCGTAACGTTGAGCAAGCCTCTCGCCCACCATCCGTGACAAAACCTCGTCCCTGTCTCCGAGGAGCTGGCTGCTGGCCCTGTTGGGAAGCGTTGCGGTCATGGAGCCGAGGCGGGGCTTGTCGCCCGACCAGATCAGCGCTATAACGGCGTTTTCTAGCTCGGCGACGGCTCCGTGCACGTCGACGCCCTCCTGGTCTATCGAGCCGGTGGAGAACTGGAGGCTCATTACACTCTCAGACGCGCATCGACTGTTAAGCCTATCCCTGAAGGCTTCGACGAGCCGAGGCTGATGCGTGGAACGCTTTGAGCCGAGTATTCTCAATTTAAATAAGAGCCCATCGTATCCTAAATAGCGGAGCCCGAGAAAAATTGACAGAGGACAAACCGGAAAGCCCAGAGGCGTTGCCCAGCCTATCCAAGCTACCGCTCAGGTTGACCCGTTCGACGGCGATGGAGCTAGGGGTGCTTACGCTCGTCTTGGTGATCGCCGCGCTCATCAGGGTCATGCCCCTCCAGTACGGGCCCTACTTCACAGCATACGACCCGTTGTTCCAGTACCGCGCCACCGGGTACGTGGTTGAGAACGGCTTCGGGTCATGGCGGACTTGGCACGACACCCTCAGCTGGTACCCAATGGGCAGGAACGTGGCCAACAGCGCGTACCCCGGGATCCCCTTCACCGCAGCGTTCCTGTACATGGTTATCAAGCCCCTCATACCGTCGGCAACGGTCTATCGTGTGTGCCTGTACTTCCCCCTGTTCATGGCGTCCCTGACGTGTATCTCAAGCTACTACCTCGGGAAGGAGCTGAAAGGCAACGCGGCGGGACTCTTCGCCGCAATATTCATGGCCGTGAACCCGGCTTTCATCGGGCGGTCCACGCTGGGCTTCTTCGACACGGAGACCATCGGCATATTCTCCATGGTCACCATCGGCCTCTTCTTCCTGAGGTCCATCGACGAGGATAACAAGCTGGAGCACCGCGTGGCGTACGGCGTGCTCTCCGGGCTGACCCTCGGCTACATATTCGCGTCCTGGGGCGCTGCCCGGTACATGAACGGCCTCCTCATACTGTACATCCTCTTGCTGCTCTACACCGAGAGGTTCGAGACCAGGCACCTTCTCACCTACTGCCTCACCATCGGGTTCGGGTTCCTCATCGTCCTCATGGTTCCACGTCTCGGAGTCAATTCGCTCCTAACCATAGACAACCTAGCAGCCTTCGGCCTCGTCCCCGTCATGATAGGGTACGAGCTCGTCAAGGACAGGGTGGACGTCAAGCTCCTCGCGAACCTCGCAGGGGCCACCATCATACTCGGCGTCCTTGCCATCTACATCCTCCCCGCCGTCGGAGTCAGGATACCGATGGGTTACAAGTTCCTCAGAGTGCTCAACCCATTCACCTCCATAGAGAACGCCCTCTACCAATCGGTGGCGGAGAACAAGGTGGTGGCTTGGGCCAGCCTCTTCAACAGCTTCGGCGCGGTGCTCGTCCTAGCCATAGCCGGAGTGTTCTTCTCCGTGAAGAACCAGAACGAGAAGAACATCTACGGCGTCCTCTTCTTCATGACGTCCCTCTACTTCGCCGGGGTGATGGTGCGTCTGAGCCAGATACTCGCTGCACCCGCCTGCATAATGGGCGCCTATGGCCTGGTCGAGGTGTCGAGGCCGTTCTTCGCCACGACCGCCGTGACCGGGGGCGGCAGCAGGAGGAGAAAGAGGCGAAGAGCCGTCTTCGGGGTCAACACGTACCTCGGCGTGTTGTTCATACTGTTCATCGTCGTCGGGTTCATTCCCGGGATACAGAGGGCCGTGGGCACGGCGGACTCCCCCACGAGCCTCGCGGACAGCGGGATACCCTACAGGATCGGGGACGAGTACTCCAAGGACTGGCCCGAGGCGCTGGAGTGGATGAAGGAGAACGTGGGCGACGACGAGATCGTGTGCAGCTGGTGGGACTACGGGTACTGGATCGAGGCTATGGCCGGCAAGACCACCATGGCCGACGGCGCCACACAGACGGAGAGGCAGCTGGAGATGATAGGCAAGATAATGATGCTGCCCCAGAACGAGTCCATAAAGCTGCTTGAGAGGTACGGCGCAGACTACATCGTGGTCTTCTACGCGTTCAACCCGAACAACTTCTACGAGTCTCTCAGGGTCGGCGACGACGTGAAGTGGACGTGGATGGTCCAGATCGGCAGACTCGAACTAAGCGAGTACCTCAACTCGACCACGGGGCAGTACAAGGACGCGTACTTGGAGTCAACCCTCGCGAACCTGATGTACAGGATGGCCGACGGCCGGTACTTCGAGAGGGCCCACGCCTCTCCAAACGGGTACGTCATGATCTACAAGATCCACTACCCAGAAGACGACTCCTGATCGTATTCACCACTACCGTAGGAGACGCACCGTGTCCGTGGACCAGAAAGGTTAAGAACGGTCCTAGTATTGCATATTTTGATTCGTTGGGTGCAACGGTAGGATGCCGCCAGTGATCAGGTTGAGCCGCTTATATGAGCAAAGTGAAGAAGACAGAGTATAGGCCCGCCCCGGTCCGCGAGACCCTCATACAGATGAAGGACATCTCCGAGCTCATGATCGACCTCGCGTACTCGGCGGCCCTGTTCCATAACAGGGAGCTGGCGGAGGAGGTCATGGAGCTCGAGTACAAGATAGACGACCTCGTCTACCTGCTGAACATGAACCTCATGCTCGCGGCCAGGGACAGGTACGACGCGGAGACCCTGGCGGGCGTCGCCAAGGTGGGCAGCCTCACCAACGCCATCAGCGACGCCGCCGCGGACATAGCGAGCCTCGTCATCCGCGGCATAGAGGTGCACCCCGTGGTGCGGGAGGTGTTCCAGAGGGCCGAGGAACACCTGGCGAGAGTGGTTCTCTCGGTGGACTCCATCCTCGCGGGCAAGACGGTGGACGACCTGGACCTCGCAGCCGAGGTCGGCGCGGACATAATAGCCATCAGGCGGGGCGCGCACTGGCACATAAACCCCGACAAGGAGATACTCGTGCCTGAGGACGTGCTCGTGGCCAGGGGCACGGACGAGGGCCTGAAGGTCCTTGTCAAGGCCGCCCAGGGGGAGGTGGATGCCCTTGAGTGACGCCGACATGCGGCACTGGGCGAGGGTCACCGGCGACCTCGTTAAGCTCAAGAACACAAGCGAGATGATGATGGACCTCGCGTACTCCGCTGTGCTCCTCAACAACAGGTACCTCGCAGAGGAGGTCCAGTCCCTGGAGGAGGAGGTGGACAGCCTACACATAGAGTTCCAGTCCAGGGTCCTGTC
>CAYFYM010000141.1:0-4932 GCA_964347405.1 uncultured Candidatus Bathyarchaeia archaeon
TGAATACTTCACAGACCTAGACTGGGCAACTCTCTCGATTAAAGAACCACCTGTCCTGCACGATACCTATGACGGGGACTGGGAGTGGTCGGCGGTGTACAGCGACCCGGTCTCCATCAACGAGAGGGTGGCCCAGTCTAGGTCTGTGAAGCCATTAAAGTCTGTTACTGTTAACGTCACCGTATATGTCCCAGCTGAGTCATAAACGTGAATTGGGTTCTGCTCCGTGCTCGTCGATCCGTCCCCGAAGTCCCAGCTCCAAGTCGCGATCTCGTCCGGGTACGAGGTGGAGGTGTCGGTGAACTGGATCTCGGTGTCCACCTGAGGGGGTTCAGGGCTCCACGTGAAGCCTGCAATGGGCGGGTTTTTTACCTTCAGATTGAGAAATGACATCGAGAAAAACCCGGGTACAGGGTCATCCGGTCCGTCGCAAGTCACTATCTCTAACCTGTCGACGGACTCCCAATTCATTTGAACGACTGTAGGCAGGTAATTATTACCTTCTACTCCAAGTAGACTTAGCATTAGCTGATATACTTGCTCTCCGCCCCTGTATCCGATGATCTTTAAATCTTCAGCGGGAGAATGTGGTATGAAATTAAAAAACCCCGGTTTCGTAGAGGCGCCGCAGAATTGGGCTTCGTATACATCGAGGATGCAGGGGAAGTCGAGACCGTATGTCGTAGCCAAGGTTGGTTCAGTGGAATACCACTCCTCATCCAAATACCACTCCTCATCGAAGTTACCAGCTGCAACGCCCATCCAAGTGGTAGTCCAGGGGATTTCTCCCACAATGGGAAATTCGATATATTCGCCCACGGCGTACCATCCGGGGTCCCATGTTATCCCTCTGTACTCGGTGAGCTCGGTCCAAGGATCGCAGTCATAGAAGTTTGTAAATGCATATCTTTTCGTCACCCCCCCTAAGTTGAGGATCTCTTCTACTGAGTCGGAGTCACCATCCTCGTCAGTGACTGTCAGCGTCACGGTGTACTTTCCAGCTAAGTCAAAGGCGTGGATGGGGTTCTGCTCCGTGCTCCTCGATCCGTCCCCGAAGTCCCAGCTCCACGCCACGATCTCGTCCGGGTACGAGGTGGAGGTGTCGGTGAACTGGATATCGACGTCCGCCTGAGGGGGCTCAGGGCTCCACGTGAAGCCCGCCTCCAGAAGCCTGATGAAGTCGACGTAAGCCCTGTCCCAGTCCGTGTTCACCCCATCACTTACCTCTACAATAAACGAGGTGGAACTGGTGAAGACACGGGACAATGTGGGCTCCCCAGACCAACCCGTGTCCCAATCCCCGTCTTCACCGATGTCCCAGCGGTACTCCAAGGAATCCCCGTCGGGATCGTAGGACAGCCCAGCATCCAACACGGTCACGCTCCCTTCGTAAGCCGAATAGCGTTTGGTATGGGGCCAATCGGTACCAGGGACCCCGCCGGCGTATGCCCCCGGCGTGCCGCTGTCCCTGTATATCACGTCGTCCATCGCGAAGTATCCTGGCCCCCCATATGCGTCTTTAGGGATCACCTCGACCCTGTCGACGCCGGGCCAGTTCAACTCGATAAAAGTCATCGGAAAGGAGTTGCCATCCCAGGCTGGGAGGGATCTCGCTCCGGAGAAGAAGGTCTGCACGCCATCGACGTAGCCGATGAGCTCCACGCTCATCGCAAGATCAATGGGATACAAAAGATAAAACGCCCCAGAGAACCAGGCCCCAACGAACACAACCCTCGAGGGGAAATCGAACCCAAGTTTATCATAAGTCGCATCGCTGCCTGAAAAATGACTGGCGGCAACGTAGGGCTCAGAAGCCGGGTCGGAACCAATGTAACAATCCGTTGCGGTGACATCATAGACCGTCCACCCCTCATCCCATGAGATCCCTTCATAGTCTCCCAACGGAGTGTCGTGTCCACAGTCCTCGAAATCCAGGGTGATATCATCGGCGGAAGGCATACCCAAAGCCCCGGGAAGGTTCACGCAGCCCAGAACTAACACAATCAAAACATAGGCTTTCAAGAATCTCCTTGAATACTCACTAAGACCCTTTACTTTCATATATATCACAAATTCTTACTATTATTATTAATTATATATAATATATCACTCAGCCGCAAATTTATCACCCATAAAAGGATAAAAAAGGCAAAAAAACAATAAAAAGCCTAAAAAAACGATAAAAAAGAAAAAACGAGGCGCACATACCCAAAACAACCATTAACAGAATATATTGACGCGCGGTAATACATCATGATTAGAAGGTGGGCCACCAGCTTTCACGGTTTCGCGAAGCCTAAGACATCACTAATGCCGCGAACGGAGCGTGGTTTAACTTCCGAGTTCGGAATGGGTTCGGGTGGGTCCCACGCCCTTTGGCCGGTTACCCAATATTCCGCCTCACGGCCTTTCTTTAAACGTTTCGGTCAACACAAAGTCAACGACCCAGACCACCTCGCCCGGGTCCCAGCCCCCGTATATGCCTGCCCAGGCGTCCCTGAACTCTTCGAGGGTGTCGAACCCCTCCCGTCTGACGTCCTCAGGGATGACTTCTCCCAGGCGCTGCCTGTACAGGCCGGTGACGGTGATGCGGGTCTGGAGCCAGCTGTACCCCTTCCTGAGTCGGTACTCGCCGCCTAACTTGACGTTGGGGCGGCGTTTTCTTCTTGTCTGCGTCTTCTCGCCGCTGAGGACCTTGATGAGCATCGGTCTCCTGAAGAGAAGGGTCACTAGGAGATCATGTCGTTGTTGTCCCCGTTTATTGCTTGTGTGGCTGGGGGTAGATTTATATGGTGAAATGGGGTGCAGTTTTTTGGCGGGGCCGTGGTCTAGTGGCTATGACGTTGGGCTCCAGAAAGTACAACAGGCTTGACTGACCCTGCGGGGGATGAAGAGTTTCTGGAGCGGGGAAACCCAAATGTCGAGGGTTCAAGTCCTTCCGGCCCCACCAATTCTAAACCGCATAAACGATTTTTTGCTCTTTGTTAAAGAACGAGCCTCTGAAACACCGTATCTTCTATTAGATCCAAAGTTGATAAGGTGTTCCAGGATGAACGTCCCAGAGGGACTCGGGGTTTCGCTTGAGAAAGCCTTCAGGTTTATGGAACTCAGCCGGAATCATGGTGGGCTTTGGTCCGATTTCCTTACGTTGGCTGGGGAGAGCATCTACTGGGTTTCAGGGTACACCGGGTATGCTCTGTGTCAGGGCGGCGATGGACTTGGGTTGCTGGAGGAGGTTGCTGTAAAGATACATGATCACCAGGGAGGAGACGGCGGCTGGGGTTATGGGCCTGGCGTTCCGGCGGACGCCGACTCTACTTCGTGGTGCATCCTTTTCCTCTCCAAGCTTGGAATGGGCGAGGGCGTTGAGAGGGGCGTCCGTTTCCTCCTGGAGCATCAGAACATGGACGGCGGCTTCAGGACCTATGCGTCACCTGTCTCTGTGGGGCGTTACATGGGGCTGGACGGCAGTGTCTCGTTCGAGGGTTGGCAGACGTCTCAGCCGTGTGTCACGGGTGCGGCGACTCGGGCGCTCATCGATGCGGGCACATCTGAGGGCGTTGCCGATGCATCGAGTTTTATCAAGGGGTCTCAGATGGAGGAGGGTTTCTGGAATCCCTATTGGTGGAACGATGCGCTTTACTCGACCTTCAATTGCATGTGGGCCCTGAACGCTGTTGACGGGGGGGACGGGGTCTTGGGGAAGGCGTGTAACTGGATCGCTGAGACCCAGCTAGCTGACGGGGGCTGGAACGACGGCACGGCCGGTGAGGGGGTGGCTTTCTCGACGGCGTTGGCGCTGAAGGGCCTCATGCTAGGGTCCCGGTCGATGGATTCGGATCGAGTCAGGAGGGGCGTCGAGTGGCTTCTAAGTCACCAGCTGGAGGATGGAAGCTGGCCCCCCTACTATCTGTTGAGGATCCCTTACCCGGCCATGAAGGAGCCGTGGAGGTACCATGCCTGGGTGAGGGATGGAAAGGCCATCGGAGCGGTCATCAAAGACCATAACCGCCTGTTCACGACGGCGACAGCGTACTCGGCGCTCGCGGAGTTTGAAAGACACTGTAGAGGCGAAACAAGTTAACACATGGAGATAAGGTTCGGCGTCGCGTAGACGGGGGAACTGAGGCCGGTTTGGCTGAGGCCGTCGGGAAAGCCGTTGACGCGTTGAAGCCTGGTTCACTCTGCGTCCTGTCGAGGAAGCCCCTGATGGATGAGGACTGCCCGGAGGTGCCCGAGATAGACGTTCTCTCGGTGTGGAACAGGACGGAGGAGTATCCTCAGAGAATGACTGTCTCCACCTCCATTGGGAGAGTGTATGTGGATGTTCTCTGGGTTCCCGTCTCGGAGATGATCGACCCATATGAAGCGGCTGGATACAGGACGCTTCCTCATCTTTTCGTCGAGTCGGAGATGGTCTGGAGCAAGCCAGGTTTCATAGGTCCACTCATAGACGAGATCAGATCCAACGCCTACGATAAAGCCATATGGGAGAAGAGGCTTGGCAGCCAGCTGGCGTTCGGCGACTCGGCTCTACAGGAGGCGAAGAGGAACCTGGGGTTCCCTCCGGGTGCGTTGTTCTTCCTTCAGACCGCCCACGCCTACTACATGATCGCCTTGGGTGACGCGGTCAAAGAGAGCGTCACGAGCCTGATGACCAAGCCCATGACGAAGCTTAGACGCATGGACGCCGCGACGGACAGCGATCTGGAGGAGCTTATCTTGGCAAATCTTCACTTGGACTTCGAGCCATCCTCTTCCATCACTGCCTTGAAGCGGGTCTACGACGCCGTGAGCGCCAGGTGTAACCCACACCCGGTCCGGGGGATGAGTGAGAGGACGTGGGGCCACTACGAGTACTCACTCTCCAGCCTCGAGCTCGAGTACAGGCTGGCCGTCGCGGAGGCCCTGACGCGCAAGGGTGACGTGGCT
>CAYFYM010000142.1:0-10512 GCA_964347405.1 uncultured Candidatus Bathyarchaeia archaeon
GAGCTCGTGGAGAGCTGCTGACCACCCTTCACTGATCTCCGCTGAGCAGGTCCAGGCTGCCTATCAGCGAGCCGGCGACGAGCAGCAGCATAGCCACTATGGAGACGGCTGTGATGGACTGGCCGCCCAGGAGGACAAGCCAGAGGGTCGACAGCGTGGGCGTCAAGTAAGACATCGCGCCCACTATTCGGGGGTCTCCTTCCTTCATTGAGTAGTCCCACAGGAAGAACGAGGCGCCCATGGGGCCCAGCCCGAGGAGGGCGATGAACAGCCACTCTGATGGGCTAGGCGAGTACGGCGCCCCCGATCCGCTCACCAGGTAGAGCAGGGTGGAGACGGCCCCCGAGACGGCGCAGAAGCCGCCGACGGCCGACGTGGGGAACCGCGGAACCCGCTTGGTGAGAAGGGAGTAGAGTGCCCATGTCAGGGCTGCGGCCGCCGCCATCAGGTAGCCCGGCAGGTGGGCCAGGCTGAGGCTGAGCCTCCCGCCGGTGACTATGAGCGCCGCGCCGGCGAACCCCGTCAGCGTCCCCACGACGTGGTGCAGCCTCAGCTGGTACCCGGGTAGGACCACGGGGCTGAGTGCCACTATGAGGAGGGGCCACAGGTAGTTGAGGAGGTTCGCCTCCACGACGGGGGCGTACTTGAATGAAGTGAATATGAGATAGTGGTACCCGAATATGCCCCCGACCCCTATGAGCCAGGTCCCTGCAGGGAGCCTCCACGCCCTGTACCGGGGGGCGCTGAGGAGGCCGCTAACGAGCAGGGCGGCGCCGACCTGGAGCAGCGAGGGAACGCCTGTGAGCCGCGACCCGAGGATGGCGAGGCTGCTCCATATGAGTATGGCGGTGAAGGCGCTTAGGGTGGCTCTCCTCTCCATTGAACCATTATCCCTGCGGGCGCTCTTAACGTCATCGAGGACCGAAGACCATAACTATGGTCCATCCCATACCTAGGCTTCATGGGGCTGCTTCCGGACAGGTGGGGCTACGAGTACACGGTGCTCCTCATCACTTGGCTGGGCTGGGTGAGCATATACCTGGTGAAGAGCGTTGTGCCCCCCCTGCTGCCGGTGCTGTCCGCCGAGCTGGGGTTCTCCCACGCAGAGGCGGGGCTCCTGGAGACGGCTTACCTCATAGGCTACATAGCGGTCAAGATGCCGGCGGTGGTCCTCAGTGAGAGGCTTGGGCCGAGGCGGCTGCTCGCCGCCAGCATGGTTGGGTACGGCGCGGCGTCGGCGGCGACCATGTGGGCGAGGGGCTTCACCGACATATTCGCGCTCAGGCTCCTCGTGGGGCTGTTCCAGGGCGTCCACCTGCCTGTGGCCAACGCGCTTCTCTCCGACAGGTTCGGCGAGAGGCAGGGCAGGGCAATAGGCTTCAACGAGTCGGGGCCCAACATAGGCAACACGCTGGCCTACCCGTTGACGGTGGCCATGCTGTCGGCGTGGAGCTGGAGGGCCGCGTTCCTGGTCCTGAGCCTCCCTGCGTTCGCGCTGTCCGCGGCCGCGCTGCTGCTCATGAGGGACGAGCCAAGGGGGGCCAGCGAGGGAGCCGCCCACAGGGACGGCGTTATGGGCTACTGGCGGGTCCTGCTCCCCTACGCTTTAGCCCACGGCGTCTACAACCTCGTGCTCAGGGCCGCGTTCACGTTCACGCCGTCGTTCCTCGTGGAGCACAAGGGGATGACCGTCGCCTCGGCGGGCGTCCTAGCGGCGGCCATGCCGATGGCCGGCATACTGGCCAAGGTCTCCAGCGGCTTCGTCGCGGAGAGGGCCGACAGGCGGCTATCAATATGCGGGGCTACGACGCTGAGCGCCGTTTTCCTAGCCTCTCTCGCGGCCCTCCCCGGGGACTCGTACGTCGCAGTCAACCTCGTGGCCCTGGGGCTCACCGTGTACTCGTTCTCCCCCATAATCTACTCGTCGACGGCGGCGTCACTGCCCTCGGGGCTGAAGGCCACAGGGCTCGGCGCCGTCACCATGCTCGGCAGCGTGGTGGGCGCGGTCTCAACGACCCTCGTCGGCGCCCTCATAGACGGCTACGGGTACGGGTTCACATTCGCCTCAGTGGCCGGGGTGACCATCGCCGCGTCGGCGGCGATCTACTTGACCATCGAATGACGCTGGGCTCACCCTATCTCCATGGCCGCGCCTATGAACAGCCCCAAGATCAGCCCAAGTCCGGCTTTCCCAAGCAACGCGCCCAGTATGAAGCCTAACGTCGTTAACACGAACGTCTTTCTGCCCCTGAACTTGCCCCCGCCGTCCCCGTTGAAGAACTTCCAGTCAAGCCAGTCTACGAGCCCGAGCATGTACCTGGGGCTGCTCCTCCTAGCCCGGTCGAACGCGTACACTATTCCAGCTACCAACGCGTAGGACAGGGCGAGTATCTGCGGCTTTATCCCGCTGCCCGGCTCCGTGAAATAGAAGTAGGTCAACACGATGGGCCCGACGCCGAATATGGCCATGAGGACGTAGAAGAAGTTGTTGAGTTGCTTCTTGATGTAGCTCCTCCGCTGGTTCTCCAGTATGGGAGCGAGCTCGACGGCCTCCGCGTCCAGTTCTTCGTTCATGTGGTTGAGCACGTTGACGGCTTTGCGGCCCAGCGGCGTCAAGCGGTAGAGCCCGTCGCCGTCCTTCTCGATGAACCCCGCCATCTCCTTCAGCTGGTAGTTTAGTTTGCTTGTGGTCAACCCTGTCTCGCCGAGGATGCCGCTGTACTTCACCCCCTCAGGCGTGTTCTCGAGGATGCGCAGGATAGTCCTTCTCTCGGCGTGGCCCAGCGCCCTTATGACCGCGTCTTCAACGTTTTTCCGCTGCATTTTATTCATACACGGGTAAAACTAGAGGCTTTTAACCCTTCTTGACTATTTAAACGTGACAAGATTTCCTGTCAAACCGCCTCAAAGTCATCGAGACGATTATCTAGCATATTCTTGTTTTCGGCTTGGTTTCACGGGGAAAAGGTGGAAGAGTCATCTCCTCTGTGACATTTCCTCGGTTATCTTGTACCAGGTATCGTGGAGTGTGGCCGGGACATCCTTCAATGCGCTCTCTGGTTTCCTGACCAGCGACAAGGCGCCGGTCGGGCAGGTCGAGACACAGAGCCCGCATCCGATGCAGCGGTCAGGGTTGAGCGAGACTTCAGCCCCCTCTTCTGTTATGGCCTGCATCTGGCATCTGTCCAGGCAGACCCCGCAGCCCATACAAGCCTCAGGGTCGTGCTCCGCGACGAAGGAGCTTACGACGATCTCGGCTGGTTTGGGGTACCGTTGAAGCCCTCGCAGGATCCCGCAGCAGCATCCGCAGCAGCAGCAGATCGCGGCGATATGCCTGGAGTTGGTGGGGTTCAGCACGAGGTTCGCCTCGTTGGCTTCGGCTATTTTTTCCTTCATCTCCGCCTTGCTTATGTAGCGTCCTAGGCCCATCTTGACCCAGTGGTTGGCCCAGTCTCCGAAGATCAGGCAGGACTCTATCGGCGCGTCGCAGCCTCTCCCCAGCTTCTTTTCCTTAGTCCGACAGATGCAGGGGGCCACCGCGAAAGTGTCGTTCGCCTCGACGAGCTCCTCCACCTGCTCATATGGGAGCACCTCCAGGGTGGGCTCTACGCTCTGCCCGATGGGGATGGTGCGCAGCTGGTTCAGCCTCCACGACCCGTCTCGTGGTTCCTGGGTTTCCCAGTAATCGTTCAGGGCCCCGAGGAGGTCTTCGTTCAGGTTGTTCACCTGTAACTCGTATATCCCGATGACCCAGGGCGCCGCATGGTAAAGCGTGGGGCCCCTCGTCGGCTGCACCGAGTATATCAGGCCTTTCATAGCCATCTCGTCGAGCATCTTCTCTGTCTGCGTCGCTGAAAGACCGGCTTTTCCGGCTATGGTCTCCGCGTCTTCCTTCTCCAAGGTTAGACGGGTGGCTAGCTCAGCCTCCTCCGGAGTGAACAGTTTTTGGAGCAAACGTATGTGGGCCCCGGTCTTGCTTGGCGAGAAGCCCCCAGGGAGCCTATCCAGGTGTCCAGCCAATCTACGATAGGGCTCTTCCGACGAACCTGCGAGGTTGTCTGGGCCAGCCTTCTCTCTTCTCGGATCGCTCATCTTGATTCACAATGAAAATACGGTTGCTCAGGAAGGCTATAAGATTATGGCGAACTGAAGAGAACATTAATGTGTCGGGGTAGAGGCGTCACCGGTACAAGGAGCTGTCAAAGACCGCGGGTCCGCTACGCCCTTTATCCCCTGTCATTTGCCCTCTGACATGTGCTGTTGACATATCTTCCAGCTTCCGCCGCGTCTCTCAAGTACCCCCGTCCACCGAATGTCCTTCGCGCCCCAAGGCTCCCCATCATACTCCCCCTCATCGTCCACTACGGCGGAGAACCAGGCCACGTCTCCCGTCTCTGAGATCACTATCCTCAGGTTCCTGATGTCGTATCCCTTGGCTCTGTTCCGTGGGTCCATCCAGCCGTCCAGGTATTTCTCGAACTCGCTCCACCCCACGACGGTTGAGTCTGGGAAATACGTGAAGAAGTCGTCGTCCTTCGCGAAGATGCTCTCGAAGAGCGGCCGGTCTTTGGTTAGAGCCCACCCGAAGGAATCGTGGAGAACTCTGGTGATCTCGTGCTCGTCTCTGCTATTGTCTGAACTGGACACATCCTGTCGAGATGGTAACTTTTTATTAAAATATAATATTTTTGCAGGAAAGAACAGTAGGGGGCTCAACGAAACCGTAGAAAAAGAGGGTCGGAGGCAAGATTTTTAGTCCCAGGCCCTCCCTCAACACGCATGACCCACGTCGCCGCGCTCTGGATGAGGTTCGGCTCACCTGATGAGGCTGAGGCGGCTGCCCACCGCTTCAAAGATTGCCCCAAGGTGCAGCTCTGGGGGAACCATGGCGCCGAAGCCTACATCGTGCTCGCCGTCGAGGAGGACGAGGAGTTCTGGTCCGACTACATCGGGGAGCACCCGGAGACGAGCTTCGGCGGCGTGGATGCTAGACTGATCTACTTCGATGAAGTATTCAAACCAGAGGAGATGCGCGTGAGTCACGAGAAGAGGGAGGGCGAGGTGGCGCCTTGTGGTAGCGTGTGCCGCACCTGCCCTTCTTACGGTGATCCCTGTGGCGGATGCCCCTCGCTAGACCGTTTCATTTGAGAGGCGCATTTGCCTCTGTTATTTGGTTTCTTTCTCGAATATCAGCTCGAAGTAGTCGGGCGCTCCGCCCGCACCCACGGATATTGATGGGGCGAATACCTGAACCAGCCTCCATCCCTGCTCCGCGCATTGTTCAACCAATCTATGGTAGTCTTCTCTCGGCTTCCTCGTCATCAACCCACCCAGATCCACTTTGACGAACTTGTACTCATACAATGCTTTACTCCTCAACAATTATGCGCACGCATGTAATAATATAAGAAATTCTAACAATCTCTACTATACTTCAATCAACAATATGAAAACGGGATCCAACGCGTGTTGCCGTGCCTTATGCTGTTTGATCTTGGGCAGACGATGGCTCGATTGAGCGGGAGGAAATCTTATGAGTGAGACGCCTTTTGAGTTGATTCCATGGGAGTACACATCGCGGTAATCGGAAACGGGCGGATAGGCCGCCCCACGGCGTACACCCTCTTCAACGAGAGGCTGGTGGACGAGTTCTCGGTGGTAGACACGAAGCCGGGGCTCGCGTGGGCGTTCGGCGAGGAGCTATGCCACGTAGCGGCCAGCCTCAGGTATGACGTAGAGATCAACACGTACGACGAGGACGAGGGGGTCGAGGGGGCGGACCTTGTCGTGGTGTGCCCCGGCAAGCCCCGCATACCGGGCGTCCAGATGGACAGGAGAGACCTGGTGGCGGCGAACGCCGAGATCATCAACCACGTCGCGGAGGTAATGCCCCCCAACAACCCCGGGGCAAGGTGGGTGATAGTCACGAACCCTGTCGACGCCATGGCGACGCTCTTCAGCAGGGTCTCGGGGGCCGAGTACGTCATAGGAACCGGCGACCACCCCGACACCCTCCGGTTCAGAACCAGGCTCGCCAGGGACCTCGAGGTGCCGGTGTCCAGCGTCGAGGGCTACGTCGGCGGCGAGCACGGGTCAGCCGCGTACTCACTCTGGTCCACCGTCAAGATAGCCGGAATGGCCCTAGACGACTACCTGTCGAAGACGGGGAAAAGCCTCGACAGAGAGGAGGTCGTCGGGTACGTGAGGGGCATATCCAAGAAGGTGGTGGACGTCATCGGCGGCACCGAGGTGGGCCCCGCCGCGGGGTTCAGAGACATCGTCAGGTCCATCCTCCAGGACAGGGGCGAGACGTACAGCGTTTCCCACCCCATGAGGCTGCCCGGGGTGCCCGAAGAGGTGAACGTCGGCGTGCCCACGCGCGTGGGCCTGGAGCTGGGCCCCAACATCTGGGACAGTCTCCCCCCGGAGGAGCAGGCAAACGTAGTCGAGGCGGCTAAGGCGATACACACCAACTACCTTACGGGGCTCAAGGCCGTCGGTAAGGCCTGAGGCTACCTCGATCTCGTCCACCGTCTCGGCGATGGCTGGCTACGGGTGAGGGCCGGGTAATATACATCCACAGGGTTGATGAACGCTGGGACGCCCGGACGGTTCGTCGGCTGCTGCGTCTCGGAGCCTTTCAACAAATGTTTTTACCCGTTTAAACTAAAGGTTATGCGGCGTGACTGGGAGAGACAGGCTGTACTACCTGCTCGGGGCGCTGCTCCTGTTGGTGTCAGTGTTCATAGACAGGGATATCTCAGATATGGGTGAGCTGTTAGAGGGGACGATACTGTTCGCCGCCCTGCTGATCATGTTCGTGTTCGCGCTTTATGTAAGAGGGAAAGGGGGCACCGGGTGGTACGTGCCAGGTCTATGACGGGTTGGTCTACTCGATTTCCCTGTACCACTCCTCGGGGGCTCCGTCCGTCTCGGGGTCGTAGCCGCTGGGCAGCAGCTCCTCGATGCCCAGTATCTCCGTCACGAATACCTCGACTACCCCCTTGACGGTGGTCCCCTCGGCTAGGTGGCCGCCCACCGTGGGCACGTCCCAGGCCCCGCCGACGACGTAGTGGATGGCCGGGAAGGGCTCGGGCTCGCCGTCGACGAGCCGGGTGTGGATCATGCCGCTCATGCTGACAAGCATGGAAAGGTTCTCATAGCTGGCGCAGCTCTCGTTGTGCCAGTTGTCGGGGTCGTGGGGGTCGGGGCACCACACGTACATCTTGGCGGGGCTGAAGCCGCCCATGAACGCGGCGTGGATCTTGCCGAACCTGATGCCCTCGTCCTTGGCGAACCGCTGTAGGGCCTCGTAGACGTCCGCGCCCGTGGTCATCCTCACTATGTACTCGCGGCCGCGCCTGCACTCGACGCTGTGGTACTCGGCGGGGTGGGCCGCGTCTCTCTCCCATGGGTCCTTCATCTCTAGTCAGGGTTCCATGTGGGATCGGCGGGATAAAACCTTTGAACACACTCGTTAATGATATAACGTAGCTGGAACAATTTCTATTACATGGATGTAAAGGTTTGTCCGTGTGAGGGGGAGGGACACAGGGACTGCGTGGTTCTGATGAGGGCGAGGATGCTCTTGGAGGCGGAGGAGCCGGTTGACGTCGACGAGGTGAACCGGCTAATCGAGTGGGTCAGGGGCAGGGAGAGGCTGCTGAGGGAGAGCAGGCAGGCGCTTGAGCAGAGACGGATGACGGACTTGATGAGCGAGAGGATGGGGAGAGAGTAGGGTCATCGACGGGCTCTACCACTTTTCGCGGCTGACGATCTCCTCCACCGGCTTCCTGTCCTTGGCGTCGGGGGCCTCGGTGGGGTACCCCACGGGGAGCAGGGCGACGACGCGTATGTCGTCTGGGACGCCGAGCGTCTCCTTCACCGTGGCTTCGTCGAACTGGCCTCCTATCCAGCAGGTGCCCAGCCCCTGCTCGGCGGCGGCGAGGACCATGTGCTCCATGGCTATGCCCACGTCGAGCATGTAGTACTGCTGGCCGGCGTTTCCGCCGCTCAGCCCAGGGCTCGCGCAGCCGACTATGATGACGGGGGCCTCGGCCGTCCAGTCTCTCTCGGTGATGGCTCTTCGCTTCTCCTCGTCCGTGACCACGATGAAACGCCAGCACTGCTGGTTCTTCCAGCTGGGGGCTAGGCGGGCGGCCTCGAGGATGTGATCCAGCTTCTCCTCGGGCACGGGGTCTGGCCTGTAGCTTCGGATGCTTCTCCTGCCGCGTATGGCCTCCATGAGGGGCACTAGCTCACCCTGAGGAGCTCCTCGAGTATGCCGAGCTGGGTGGGGTTCGCCTTCACAATGTCGGTGCTGCTGAGGAGGCCCACCAGCTTGCCGCCGTCCATAACCGGGAGCCTGTTGATGTTGTTCTTCGCCATGATCTTGGCCGCCTCGGCGAGGTCGGAGTTGGGGCCTATGGTGATGAGGGGGCTCGTCATTATGTCCTTGGCCCACACGGTTGATGGGTCCATGCGGGGCCCGACTATGCGCCGGAGTATGTTGGTCTCGGTTATTATGCCGACGGGGCGCCCGCCCGCTGTGACGATGACGCTTCCTATGTCGAACTTGATCATCTTCTGCACCGCTGCGTGGACGGTGTCGTCGGTCTTCACGGTCTTGACGTTCTTCGCCATGACGTCTCTCACTATGACTAATCCGCTCATGGGGGTCACTCATGATTCAAACGGAGACATAGATAATAACGTTTAGCTGAAGAGGACGGCTACACGGTGTGACCCGGGGAACCGGTCGGGGGCCGTGGTCTAGCCCTGCCGCTCTTGGAGACATCTCCCGAAACACACCCTATTCTTTAATTTATGGGACGTATCTCGTAGGCTGAATTCGATGCGTTTCAATAGACATCGACGACACATTTACTTAATAGAGCATAAAGAGAAAACGTTATCAAAAAAATTGTTAAAACAGCGGTAATAGGGGGTTTAAAAAAGCTACCATAAAAAACACTGTATTAATGTAACCATTAAAAGTGCCCCACCATTATATTATGTGAAAATGATTGCAGATATGGATATAGAAAAAGCTAAGGAAATGATAATAGAGGAACTGGATAGCCTGGAGGAGCAGGATAGAAAACCCAAGATAAAATTCAAGGACATATATCAGGAACATAAGGATTGGAGCCCCATATTTTTCAAAGCAGGAAAGGAGCTTGACGTGTTGAACGAGGACCTCGAGATGGGTATCCAGTGGGGATACCATCACATGGAGAAAATCGAATCATAATAGCGGCCACACGCCCAAATACATGGCGTGCGTGGTTGCCCGTTTTCGGCGTCACGCCGTCGGTAGTTGGCCGGGTTTGATGCCGTGTCTCTTCAGTATCGCCTTGAAGACTTTTTCGAGCCGTTCCTCGGAGTCGCCTGGCAGCGGCTTGGGAGCATGGTTTCGCAGAGTCTCGTCTGCTATCTCTCTGGCTCGCTGAGTGGCGTCCTTCATGCCTGCCTTGGTCCAGGCGTCTGGTGAGAGCCTGTCGATGACGGGGCCGGGCATGTGCCTCTCCCTTCTGTGGTGGTCTCTGGTGTGTCTCTCGGCGAGGAAGTGGCCGCCTGGGCCGACCTTGCTGATGACCTCGGCGGCGAGGGTGTCCTCGTCCACCGTCACCCCTTCTATGAGCCTGTACGCGGCGCCGCAGAGCTCGTCGTCTATCACCAGCTTCTCGAGGCTCTGGCAGTTCTCGCTTGCCTGCATCCCGGGGCCAGAGACGACGTTGACCCGGGCCATGGCGGCGAGGAGGATGCCCATGCCGGACTCGTAGCTGCTCTGCGCGTCAACCGCCTTGGAGTCGCTGAGGCCAAGGTAGCCGTGGGTGGGCACCCCGTAGCGTTTACCCATCTCGGCGAACGCGCACGCGGCCATGACTGCCTCGACGGCGCCGAGGCGGGCGGTGCAGTGCCTCATGTCGAAGGCGCTGGGCGAGCCGCCGTAGACGAGCGGGGCGCCGGGCACGGCGAGCTGGCTGATGACGGCGCCGCTTAGGAACTCGGCGTTGGCCTCCACTATGGTGCCGGCTATGGTGACCGGGCTTGTGGCGCCCATCTGGGGCGCCGGTATTATCTCGGCGGGTATGCCGTGCTCGGCGCAGTCCCGGAGGTTCTGGCCGGTGACGTCGCTCCACATGAGGGGCGACGAGGGGCAGCAGTCGAAGATGGCGCGAGGCGCCTCGGCTAGCCCGCCGCCGGCGACGGCGTCCAGCATGTCCTTCATGTCGGTGAGGCCCGTCTTGGTGAAGGCGCCGGTGACTATGGGCTTCGACGAGTTCCTGAGTACGACGTAGAGCCTGTAGAGGTCGGATATCTCATCGGGCACGTCGTGGGGGACCATGGCAGTGCTCTGGGCGTGGATGTGCGTGAGGGCGTCGGTGAGCCTGACCAGCTCCCTGAAGTCCTGTGCGTCTGCCCTCCGCATCTCGCCGGTCTCGCGGTCGGTGAAGTATATGGCGCTGGAGCCGGGGTTGTATATGACGGTATCCCCGCCCACCTTGT
>CAYFYM010000143.1:0-3802 GCA_964347405.1 uncultured Candidatus Bathyarchaeia archaeon
GAACTCGCTGGAGACGTGCGGGTGGTCTGCTTCTCCGCAGAGGAGTTCGGGTACTGGGGAAGCAGAGACTACGCTAGAAGCCACGCCGATGAGATGAGCGACATGCTGTTCACATACCAGCTGGACTGCAACGGGGGACCAGAGCGCCAGATGGTCACCGTCGACCACTGGTCAGAGCTGGAGCCCTTTTACACGCGGCTGAGAGAGGACATGGGCCTCCCTATGCCTTTCGACCAGAGGATGGGGCCGGGCGACAGCAGAGCCTTTCATGAGCTGGGTGTCCCCAGCGGGAGCATCGTCGACCATAGGGAGGCAGGACGTCTGCCTCTGCTGAAGACGGTGAGGCACACGGTGTATGACACCGTGGACAAGATCAGCCTCCGCCACCTCCAGGACGACATCGCCATCGGCGCGGTCTCTACCGTGAGGATACTCGCCTCGGAGGACTGGCCGGGGCATAGAAGCAGAGATGAAGTAACTGAACTAAAGAAACGACTCGATCAAGGGCATCAATAAAAATTAGAGGATGGTTAGGCTCTCAAGGTCCCGCGGGTAGTAGGTGATCCACTCGCAGCCGTCCTCGGTGACCACGAGGGTGTCGCTGTGCCTGAAACCGGCGTAGCCCAGCTCGTAGATGCCCGGCTCTATGCTCACCACCATCCCCGGCTCCAGAGGCTGCGGGTTCCCCTGATCCAAGTACGGGGGCTCGTGACCCTCCAGCCCGATGCCGTGGCCCGTGTGGTGCCGCACCAGTTCCCAGTAACCGGCTTCCCTGAACACCTTGTTGGCGGCCTTATCCACGTCTGCGCAGGTGTTCCCCGGCTTCAGCGCCTCGGCGGCGGCCTCTTGGGCCCTGCACATCACCTTGAACATCTTCTCCTGCTTCGCCGTGGGCTTGCCCACGATCATGGTGCGCTCCAGCTCGCTGCCGTAGCCACCTACGTCGGCGCTGGCGCCTGTAACCAGAACGTCGCCCTCGCTGATGCGCTTGTTTAGGTCGATGCTGTGGGGCATGGCCGACTTCCAGCCCACCTGGCCCCTGAAGCCCGCGGACACGAACCTGCCTTTGACGCTCTCGTACTCGGCTCCGTAAGCCTTCTTCATGACGCTGGTGGCCTCCAGCGACGCCATGAGCCGAACTTCTACGTCGTAGAGCCCCCGCCTGGTGTACTCCTGGAGGTACGAGTGGGCGAGGCTGCCCCACTTCGCGGACTCTCTGATCAAGTCCAGCTCCTCATCCGTCTTCAGGAGCCTCATCCCCCAGACGAACTGCCCGTCCTTGACCAGCTCGGCGTCGGGAAGAAGCTCGTTGAGGGGCTTCCCCACGTAGCCCATGGTGCCGCCGGCGCCCGCGGGGTTATCCGTGCCTATCTTTGCCTTGCCGAGACCCTTCTCCTTGATCCAGTCCGCGAACCGCTCCATGGCGTGCTTCTCGCCGGGGTAGTCTAGGTAGGTTAGGCACTCGCCGACGAGAGGCGTCTGGTTGCGGAGGTGGTCAGCCTCCAACAGGGGCCCCATGAACGTGGGCTTCTCGTCCGGCTCCACAAGCAGCGCGGCGGGGCGCTCCGTGACCATGTGGTAGAAGTGGCTGAAGTAGAAGATGCTCACTCCGCTGGTGACGAGGTAGGCGTCGAAGCCCTCTTCCGCCATGTGCTCACGGAGGACTCCTAGTCGCCTGCCGTACTCGGCCCAGCTGATCCTTAGTTTAGGCAACTTTTATCAGAAATGATTGGAGGATGGTGGATTAAAACACCATCGAAGTTGATGGTCACTGGCTCTGCTTCTTCAGCTGGTCCAACGGCGGCTTCAAGCCCGGGGGCAACGGACTCTTGTATACCCGCCCCTGCATCTGTCTCGCCCACTCGTCCTTGGCGGACCGGAGAAGCTTCTTATCTGTTAACAGGTCTATGACCGTGCCCGCCATTACCTTAGACGCGAACACGGTGCCCTTGCTGCCGATGCTCGTGCCGTTGCTCGCCACGTTCTGCCAGCTGTGCCCCGGGGCGCCCACGATGGCGTATACTGTCCTGAACTGGACCGTCGGCATGTTCCAGGCCACGTCCGCCACGTCGCTGCTTCCGCCGCCCTTAGTGCCTTCGCCCACAGGGTCGTATATCCGGGTGTTCAGGTTCACATCAATCAGCTCCATGGCGTCGGGGAGAGGGCTCCTCATGAGCCCTATCTTCTTCTTCTCAGGCGGGATGCTCTTGGCCAGCTCCGCGGCAAACGACTCCTCTTCCTTAGTGTAGGCGGGGGCGCCGATGAGCCTCATGTTGGCGACTGCTGCCTCGGCGAGCACCCTGTTCTCCATCCCGTTGTGGACGCCGCTGAGGAACGTCACCTTGTGGGTTGTGCCCACCATCTTGTCGGCGCCGTCAGCGATGTCCAGAAGCTTCTGGTAGTACATATCCACCAGCTCACGCTCCGGGGCGCGGACGTAGTACCAGCTCCGCGCGTAGGGAGGCACGACGTTGGGCTCGTGGCCGCCGTCCTCCACCACGTAGTGGATCCGGGTCTCCTGGACCACGTGCTCCCGCATGTAGTTGACGCCTATGTTCATGAGCTCCACGGCGTCCATGGCGCTGACCCCCATCTCGGGGCTCCCAGCGGCGTGGCTGGCCAAGCCGTAGAACTCGAACTTGACGCTGTTCATGGCGTTGCCGCTCTTCAGCCTAGCACCGTTGAAGCTGCTCGGGTGGTGGCCCACGCAGGCGTCCACGCCGTTGAAGACGCCGTCACGGACCATGAAGACCTTGCCGACTAGGGTCTCCTCGGCTGGGCACCCGAACACAATGATGGTGCCCTTCACCAGGCCCGCGTCCATGGCGGCTTTCACGGCGAGGCCGCCGCCGAGCGCCGTGGTGGCGTAGCCGTTGTGACCGCAGCCGTGGCCGGCTCCGCCCTCCACCAGAGGCTCCTTGTACGGCACCGGTTTGTTGCTTATGCCGGGGAGGGCGTCGAGCTCGCCCATGATGCCTATGGTGGGGCCTCCAGTGCCGTAGGTGGCTACGAACGCGCTGGGCATCCCGGCGACGCCTCGCTCCACCTTGAAGCCCGCCTTCTCCAGGATGTCAGTGAGCAGCTTCGCGGTCTTGTTTTCCTGCAGACCCACCTCGGCCAGTTTCCATATCTTCTGGTGGACATCCACCAAGGTATCCTCGTGTTCGTCGACCCATTCGAAGGCGACGCGTTTACCCTCAATCAAGTTGTGCACGGAGTAGTAAGCCGCCTAGACACGTTAAACTGTTGCTAGGACACCGCATATCTGGTGGGCATGTTGTGCCCTCAGCTAACCCTCACGTAGTTGAGCTGGAGGTCGCTTACCAGTGAACGGTACTGCTGGACAGCCTCTTCGGAGACAAGGGGCTCCAACTGGTCTACAAGGCAGCTCATGCTGTTGATGGCGACACTCGCCCTCCTAAGGTCCTTGTCCTGTTCCTCGCCTTCCTTGACTGAGATACCCATATACTCCAATGCTTTGCCGGATAGCACTCCTATGAATAGGGCTAGCAGCTCCTCGACGCCGAGGCTTGCCAAGTCCAGTCCTTGTTCCTCAGACATGGTTCTATCTAACGTCGTTTGAATGAATTAGGATTTTCCCGGTCTTGCTCTAGCAACCATGAAGCTAAATCAAGAGCACTAGGCGGAGGCCTTTCCTGTGGACGCTTTTGACCTCGTAGCCCCGGTTCCTGAAATTATGTTTTATGAACTCCAGCATCTCTTCGTTGACCTCGACAGCGGTATCTGCCTTCACGACGAACAAAGCCTTCTCCGGGTCGTAGACATCCACCCCTTTCCTACT
>CAYFYM010000144.1:0-5089 GCA_964347405.1 uncultured Candidatus Bathyarchaeia archaeon
GGAGCCGCTTCCGTGGGGGCGCCCGACGACGCAGATTCCGTGGTATGCAGGAAGATGGGCGCAAGAGTCGCCGAGCTAGTGAAGAGGCTCAATCCTTAACCCGATAACCCTTTTCCCTTTTGAATGAATGGACTTAGTGCTCATGTCATCCCTAAGAAACCGCCTCTTCGAAGACCTGGATTCAGATATGACAAGCCTCGTGGGGCTATGCTCAAGCCTAGTGAAGATACCCAGCGACAACCCGCCGGGGGACACCTCTAAACTAGCCTCGTTTATACAAGACTACCTCGAAAGCCATGGATTCACCGTCGAGACACACGAGCCAGTGGACGGGGTGGTTAACGTCGTTTCCTCGATAGGGTACGGGAGCCCCCACATAGTGCTAAACGGCCACCTAGACCAGTTCCCAGGGAAAGTAGGGGAGGCGTGGAGCCGCAGCCCCTACTCGGGCGAGGTCTCAGGCGGCGAGCTGCATGGCAGAGGAAGCGGCGACATGAAAGGCGGCCTCGCGTCGCTGCTCCACTGCTTCAGCAAGCTGAGCGCCACCAGCATACCGGGAAAGGTCACCTTCACGGGCACATCCGACGAGGAGACCGGTGGCAGATGGGGCGCCAGGTGGCTCCTCGACAACGTGGAGGGCCTCCGCGGGGACTCCGTCCTGAACGGGGAGCCTTCAGGCCTCACGGTGAGGATCGGCGAGAAAGGCAGGGTACCTCTAGTCCTTCGGGCCAAAGGCCAGGCGGCCCACGGTAGCTTCGCCGGGTACGTCGGCGAGAACGCCATCATGAAGATGGTCAAGGCGCTGCCCAGGGTGGAGTCGCTTCAGGGTACACCCGCGCCTCTGGACGAGGAGGCGCTGAGCCTCACCGAGGAGGTCATGAAGGGGTACAAGCACCAGTATGGCCACGAGTCCTCCACGATGGCGGAAGTTCTCAAGCACGTCACGGTGAACGTCGGGGTGATACGGGGCGGCACCAAGGACAACATAGTCCCCGCGCTCTGCGAGGCGGAGGTGGACGTCAGGCTGCCCCTAGGCATCAGCCCCGAGGAGATAAGATTCAGGGTGGAGGAGGAGGTCCACGGCGTCGATCAGGGCATAGAGGTTGAGTGGGGGCGACACGCTTCGACGCTCACGGGGTCCACATACACGCCGCCGGAGGCAAGGATAGTCGGGCTGCTCCAAACAAACCACGCCGAGGTAACGGGCGGGAAGCCGTATCTGAGCTTCACCTCAGGCGGCACAGACTGCCGGTTCTGGAGGCTTCTAGGCGTCCCGGCGGTCTCGTACGGCCCCAAGGTCTATGGGATGGGAGGGGTGGACGAGCACATAACAGTGGAGGATCTGGAGACCACGGCGAAGGTGCACATGGGGACGATCATCGACTTCCTAACAGGCAGAGGGTGAAGTTCATATGACGCCCGCCCGTATTTGGGTCTGATGAAGATAACCTACAAGCCGGCGGAGGAGCTCATCATCCTCGAGATGGTTGAGTATTCCCCGGAAAAGCTCGCCGAGACAGGAGCCCTGATACAGGAGGCGGGGCGGCCGGTCATACTAAACTGGGCGGAGGGCGTCGTCTTCCACCACATGCCCCTCCCCTTCAACACCAAGGAGCTGCTCAAGGAGAGGCAGCAGGGCCGCATATACTGGGCAAGCGTCATCTACGCCCCGCTGCCCGAGTACAGGCCGACGCTGAAGATAGGCCCCAGGGACATACCAATCGTGGCTACGCCAAACCCGCTGCTCATACAGGTCGCGAAATGGATCAAGGGGCAGATGGGCCGCCGAAGGACTCGGCGGATCTAAAATCCCCACATCTGCCATAAGCCAACCCCGTTCAAGTAACCCCTGACTCGCGTATGAGGATTGAAAACGTACCTCTCCCCTGACGGATTCTTTAAATTATCGTAAACGGGTCATACATGGAAGATTAGTCGGTGTTTGTGATGAGAGATAAGGCGATCTCAACGGTTTTCGAGGCAGCCAAGGCCGATGGCAGGGGCTTCCTCTACGAGCACGAGGCCAAGAAGCTGTTCGCGCTCTACGATATGCCTGTCACCAAGATCCATGTCGCCGAGACCGAGGACGAGGCGGTCGAGGCCGCGGAGAGGATAGGTTTCCCCATAGTCCTCAAGATCGTGAGCCCCCAGATACTGCACAAGAGCGACGCAGGCGGCGTCATCGTGGGCGTCGAGGACGAGAAAGGCATCAGGGAGGGCTTCAACAGGATAATAGAGAACGCCAAGAACTACAAGGCGGACGCCGAGATCACCGGCGTGCTCGTACAGGAGATGGCGCCCAAAGGCACCGAGATCATCGTCGGCAGCACCACGGACCCCACCTTCGGGCCCACCCTCATGTTCGGGCTGGGCGGCATCTTCGTCGAGATACTCAAGGACGTGAGCTTCCGCGTCGCCCCCATCGACATGGGGGACGCCAGGGAGATGATCAAGGAGATCAAGGCGTACAAGATCCTAGAGGGGGCCCGGGGGATGCCTCCGAGCGACCAGGAGACCCTCGCCGACATACTGGTCAAGACCAGCAGGATGCTCATGGAGTGCCCCGAGGTCAAGGAGCTGGACATGAACCCCATCCTCGCCTACCCCGACGGCGCCCGCATCGTGGACGCCAGGATCATCATATAGACCCTTCACACGGTCTTCGCTAATCTATCTTCGATCACCCTCAGAACAGGGGTTTTGTCACACCGCGAATAAATGGATGAAGGTATAACCGGTTCACGGGACACATGGGAACGTACTTCAAAGAGCTAGACGACAGAGACGAGGCGGCGCTCCTCTACAACCAGGTGAAGATGCTGCTCGGCTTCATATGCGTGGTAATATCCTCAGAGCACCTCTACACCTTCATCACTGGGATGGGGGGAGGATTCCTCTTCGTGGCTGACCTCCTAGCGTTGCTGGCTGTCGGCTGCATCCTCATCAGAGAGGGGCTGAGGCAGACGCTGGCGCTAGTCGAGTTCTACAGGCTCTAGCGGAGGAGCCGCGCCGAGCCGCCACCTTCTAACAGTCAACACGAGGTTCAGCAGAACCAAGGCGCCCACCACTAGAATAGCGGCTGTCACAACCGTCTCCCCGCTTCCCTCCGCCGCCAAGTCGATGAGCCGGATAAGGTCGCCTCTCAACGCGAGGCCGGCCTGAACCAAGCCGGGTGGCCCCGTCTCCACCGTGGGGCGGTCCGATGCTTCGGTGTAGGTATTTCCGTCGCTGACGTAGGTAACCTCCGCCGGTCTCAGCTTGAAGACGCCAGGGCGGCTCAGCGTGAAGCTGTAGGTGAGGGTCTCGGACTCTCCCGAGGCTAGTGAAGCCACGGTTTTGGTGGCGGAGCCCTGTAGATCGGAGGCGTACGCGTAGCCTAGGAGCGTGTGGCTGTCGTCTATCTTAACGTCGTTCACCTCGCTGTCGCCGTTGTTTGTGACGGTGACCGTGGCCTCGACCCGGGAGCCGACCGCCGCCGCGTCTCTGTTCACCGTCTTGGATACTGTGAGCCTCGGCGGCAACGGGGCTTCCAGAGCCATGTTGAAGGCATCGGCCGTGGCGCTGGTCCCCTCCGCGTATGTGGCGTTCCCGAAGCCCTCAATCATGAACCCGTAAATGGGGAGAAGCAGAGAGTTCGGCGGGAGGTTAGAGTGGAACCTTGCGGTTACCCTGAGCTCGTCCTCTACGCTGGTCCTGTTGGGCTTGAGATGCGTTATGAAGCTGGCGTCAGAGTCCTCGCTATATCTTGGCAGCGTCTCTAGGCCTAGGAGCTCGGCGAGGTCTATGCTCTGTCCCGTGCCCCCGGCGGACGCGCCTTCCTCCCAGTAGTGGAGGCTGGCCGCGAACCCGAGGGGCTCCTCCAAGAGGGTTTCGAGGTCCTCCATGACCATGTCGAGCATGGGGTCCTCGGGCAGCATAAATGTGAAATGCTCCAGCCGAAGGAACCCCGAGATGAAAACGGAGCCATCGGCGGAGCCTTCATGGACACCCGGGACCAAGGCGCCGTTGGAAACGGCCTCCATCACCCCCTCCGCTAGACCACCGTGCTCCGCGACGCCGCCTAGAAACGCCTCGGCCACCTCCGCGGCGTCGGCTTCGCTGTACCCAACCACGGCGGTCATGCTTGGCAGGGTAGCCTCGTCGAACCGCTGCTCCGGGAGTTCAAAGGCTTGCAGGGTGACCAGCTCGACGCCGAGCCTATCCTCCAGCAACGCCTTCGTCTCCACCGATCTCTGGATCGCCTCCTCGGGAGGCGTGTCCATGTACACCACGGCGTACAAGGTGTCTGGCGCCAGGTTCAGGAGCGACTCTGCGTCAAGTTCCTCGGGGATTGGTAGCAGGCTAAGCAGGCCGGTGGCCTGTACCTCGTGGGAAACCACCATTGCGGCAACCACGTCTTCGGGGATGTCTGCGATCTCGGTCTCAAGGAATAAGTCGATTAGGCCGACGCGGCCCTCGCCGTCTGTCACAGCCGCCAGCTGCTCCACGTATACGCTGTCACCTAGGTCTATGAACTGTCCCTCGGCGGGGGCTAAGGCTGCCCCCATTAGAAAGATGACGACGAGCAACGGCTTCACGGCGGCGGCGACGGTTGGCTGGTTTCCTTGAAGGCCGGACGGCGGCTTGGATAGTTGCCGCTGACCGAGTCTTCCCGCCTCCACGCCCATCAAGGCTCCCAATATCACTATAAGGGGCCTCAAGGCCGCCCAGGTGAGCGCCTTGTACGCGTAACCCATCATATAATCCATCCCGATCTCTGGTTCACCCCCCTTACCGACCATGTCTAACAGGTCCACGGCTATTTCACCCAGCATGGGCGTCTCCATGAGCCGGGTCAACGTCACGCCCTCGGGTATGGGCGGCACCAGCCCCAAGGCCTCCTCTCCCTCCACCTCCTCCATCATCTGCCCGACGTTCATGGCCACCCCAAACACGGATAACGCCAGCATAGGGACCGCGAGGAGCCATACAAGCAGCATGGTCAAGACGCCGCCCAGACGAGTCCTGACGATGACGCCGCCGATGAACGCCACCGCCAGCCAAACGAATATCACGGCGGGATACGTGAAGGGGTCCGCCAGAAGCATGT
>CAYFYM010000145.1:0-4176 GCA_964347405.1 uncultured Candidatus Bathyarchaeia archaeon
AAGCAGCAGGGTCCGCCTCTCGGCGGTGGCGAACATCCGCCTAACCGTCTCCACGGGGCCCCTCTTCGGCTGGGATGGGTCCACCTCGTATGCTATGTCCTGGATTACAAGCATGTCCACGGCGGCTGTGGCGAGGCCGGCGACGCCCCAGATTATGAAAGTCATCCTCCACCCGAACGCGGCTCCGAGGATGCTGGAGGTGAGGAAGCTGACAGCCATCCCCATGTCGCCCCCGAGTCCCTGGTACCCCATGTACCGGCCCCTTAGCTCGTCGCTCACCAGCGCCATGTGGGCGTACCCGCACGGGTGGTAGAGGCTCGCGCCGATGCCCAGCACTATGAGGCCGACGGCCGCGACCGGTACGTTGGGTGAGAGCCCCACGACTATGGAGCCGCCGCCGCAGAGCACCATGGACGCCGCGATGAGCAGCCTCTTGCTGTACTTGTCAGCGATGAAGCCCACGGGTAGGCTGAACCAGCCGTAGAAGAGAGACACCAGGGAAGCAAGCATCCCCACGGTCCCTATGTCGCCCAAGTCGCCCTGGAGAATAGGTATCATCGCGGGCAGCAGAATCAGGTACCCGTGCATTATGCCGTGGCTCCCGGAGATGGCTACGATGCTTCTGTCCTGGCCGTTCATGTCCGCTTCCTCGGGTTCCAATACCAAAACACGCCTTCATATTTAATCCTAATCCAACGCCCATGCTCTGCAAAGGTTATTATAACGTGCTTCAGATGCCGGTATGGATGAGCTTCATCAAGCGGCCGTCGGAGAACTACTGCCCCGGCATCTCGGACTACGTCAGACCCAAAGTCGAGTACATGGAATGCCCCGAGTGCGGGGGCAGGGTAGAGTTCTGGAGCGACGAAGCCGAGGGAGTCTGCCTTGACTGCGGCGCCAAGCACGGGAAGAAGGACGAGACTCCGAGCTGCCTAGAGTACTGCGACTACGCCGACGTCTGCAAGGGAATCATCATATCGAGGCGCAGGGCCAGTAGGTGACGGGCTGCACGCGCCGTTTACTTGTGGGACGCAAGTTTCGCCGTGATAAACGCGTCTAATGATATGCTTGGTAACGGTTCAGCCGTCGATCCGGCGCCGTCCAACAGTTAGTTTTATATACCGAGAGTAACCCCGGATGCATCAAATTTTAATAAAATAATTTCAATTAATGGGTGAGGAACCGTGTCAGCATCCAAGCTCAAGAACCAGATCGGCGTAATGCTACTAGACAAACCCATGAGCCTCAAAGAGGTAGCCACGGCCTTAGAGGTTAAGGAGAAGAAGGCCTACAGCCTCCTCAAATCCATGTTCCAGAAAGACCGCATCGCCGGCTTCAAGGACACCGACGGCGTAAGAAGGTACCGCGTCACAGAGGAAGAGGCAAGGAAAGCCGCCAAGAGGAAGGCCCGCGCCGAGAAGAAGGCAGCCAAGGCCAAGTAGCGGCGCCGCATACTGTTTTAAGGCACCACGCCCCCAGACAACCCCATGCCTAGCTACGGGATAACCCACGAGTCTGGCACGCTGAAACGCGTGATGGTCCACCACCCCGGAAAAGAGCTGGAGCTCGCCAACAGGGACCCCGAGGCACACCACTTCGAGACGGCCGTGGACACCGGACGCTTCATAGACGACCACAAGCAGCTCATGGACGCCCTCACGGAGGCGGGGGTAGAGGTCCTAGAGGTCAGGAAGCTGATCCGTGAAGACGAGGAAGCGCTGGCCCAGTCCTACCGGTGCCCCAACCTGGTCTTCGTAAGGGACAGCAGCACCGTGACGGACGACGGCGCGTTCCTGTTCAGGATGGGCCTCCCTACGAGGCGCAGAGAGACCCCCGTCATCAAGGCGGCCCACCAGGCGAACGGCGTGCCCATAGCTCTTGAGATGAAGGAGCCCGACACCTTCGAGGGAGGCGGCTTCGCGTTGCTGGAGGGAGGCACCGCCGTGGCCGGCCTCTGCGACAGGTCCACACAGGGAGCCCTCGACCAGATGGGCGATTACCTGCTGGGCAACAGGCTGGTGGACCTCTGGGTGACCCTGGACATGCCGGAGGGCTGCATACACATCGACGGCGAGTTCGCGGAGCTACCTGGCAGGGTGGCAATAAGCTACGTGCCGGTGCTCGACAACGCCGCAGCCCACTTCAGGACCGAGTCCGAACGCTGGGAAGGCTGCTTCACGGAGTGGCTCAGGGAGACCGGCTGGGACGTCATCGAGATCACGGAGCAGGAGTACTGGGATATGGCGGCAAACTTCCTCACGGTCGACACCGGCCAGGCCATCCACTACACCGGCAACCCACGCGTCATGAACGAGGTAAAGGAGCGAGGCATCGACGTCATCCAGATACCCGGAGACGAGATGAAGAAGGGGATGGGCGGCATCCACTGCATGACCTGCCCAGTCCTCAGAGTCTAATCGAAAACGCTTACCCGGAGCCGTCCAACACCTCGGACTCGTCGTCCTCGTCGCCGTAGATGAGCTGCATGTCCTCGAAGGTAAGCTTGCCGCCGCTCTTCAGCTTGTTCAAAGCATCCTCACGCATGGCCTCCATGCGCTGCCTCGTGGACATCTTCCTCCTCTCGGACGCCCTGGCGTCCCCCAGCCTAAGCCCGTCCCTCAGGGCCTTGATCCTGGGCATGAGGGCGTAGATCTCCTCCTTGACGCCCTCGACCTCCCTGATCTTCTCCACGTACCGCCCATGCGCCTCGTCGGCCCTCAACTTCTCGGCGTCCGCCTGCTCGTAGAACATGATCATCTTCTCGTGGTGGCCCTGACTCTCCTCGCTGAGCCTCCCCATCTCATCCCGGATGGCCCGTATCTCTATCTCCGTGGCCTTCTTGTCCGCGAGGATATCGATCCTCTTGTCTTCCTGTCTCTCAAGCTTCCTGTACTCGTCCAGGGCATGCCTGAGCCGCGACGCCCGTTCCACGAGCTCGTCCTCCCTGTCAAGGATCTCCCTGGTGGGCGTCGTCATGACCTCCCACTCTATCCGATTCAGGTCCCGAGCCACCTTGCCCTTACCGGGTCGGGACCTGTACTCGTCCTCCAGCAGCCTCTCCGCCTCGGACAGCTTCTCCTTCTTCTCGTGCAGCTCCTCGAAGAGGGGGCCGAGACGCCTCTTGATCTCCTGGACCCGGGCGTTTATCCTGTCACGCTCCCCGCGGTGCTTCTTTGCCTCGTCCCTCAGCTTGTTGGTGGACTCGTTGAGCCTGTCACGTTCCTCGCGGTGTTTCCTTATCTGTTCGAAGAGCTGGTTCCGTTTCTCCATCAGCTCCGCGGCCTTCGCCTCTAGTTCGTCAAGCGTCTTCTCTTCATCGGACATCTGCGACTGCACCGATACAGGTGTTTCCCTGATTCAACTATGGGAATATTCTCCTAGCTAAAAGGGCTTCTATGTCCCGAGTAGGGGGGACGTTCTCGGAGACGTAGAGAATGTTAGATACATTTTTATGTAAAGAAAATAACTATGATACATCTTTCAATAATGATTGAAAGATGATGTGCCCGGTAGCCCAGAGCGGAAAGGTGAAGGGGGTGAGGCTCTCCGTCGGAGCGGGCGCGTCATACATAGCGTTGGCTCTAGGCATGCTCTACTTCATCTACGCCCTCAAGTACTACGTCTCGACGCTCATAGCCCTCAGGCTCCTGAACGAGGACGACGGAAGCGACGGAGGACAACAGCACGCGGTTTATGAGGCGCAGCGTGAGCCCTTCGTGTCCATACACCTTCCTTTCTACAACGAGGTGAACGTGGCCCGGAGGATAATCGACGCGTGCATCGAAATCGACTACTCGAACTACGAGGTGCTGGTCGCGGACGACTCGCGGGACGGCACCGTCAGGCTCCTCAGGGACCCCGGCTGGAGGGTCACACGGCCCATCATCAAGTTCGTACACAGGAGAGACAGGTCCGGCTACAAGGGCGGCGCCCTCCAGCAGGCGCTCCGGTACATGCACCCGGACGCGGAGTATGTGGTGGTGTTCGACGCAGACTTCGTGCCTCCCCCGGACATACTCAGGAGGTTCCTCTCGGAGTTCGAGTCTAGGCGCGGAGAGGGAAAGCCCGTCGCCGCCGTCCAGGGGTACCAGCTGCACCACCTCAACAAGAACGAGAACTGGCTGACCAAGGGCGTACGGGCCGAATTCAGCGGCAGCTACATGGTGGAGCGCGTCG
>CAYFYM010000146.1:0-3919 GCA_964347405.1 uncultured Candidatus Bathyarchaeia archaeon
CCCCCGAGACACCGCTGCTGGAGGCAGGCAGCATGATGCTCAAGAACAGGATCAAGAAGCTGCCGGTCGTAGAATCCATTGGACAGGACAGGGTCATAGGCATCCTCAGCCTCACGGACGTGGCCAACCATCAACCCGAGGTAATGAGGGAGTACATGGCTGAGAAGAACAGGGAGCAGGAGGCCTTGGCGGTGGAGCAGCTCCTAAAAATGGATGAGGGGCAGCGCCTCGAGTTCAAGGCCAGCCTCCGCTACAACAACATCAGGGGATGCGTAGACCAGGAGCTGGAGTACAACTGCCTCAAGGCAATATGCGCGTTCCTGAACGCGGACGGCGGCGACCTCCTCATAGGGGTCTCCGACGACAACTGGGTAGTGGGGCTTGAATCGGACTACGTGACCCTGCCCAAGAAGAACCGGGACGGCTTCGAGAACCACCTGATTAACCAGATCAGCAACAAGATCGGGGACGTGTTCCTGGACAAGATCAAGTTCACGTTCCACGAGCTGTACGGGAAGGAGCTGTGCCGCGTGCACGTGCTGCCCAGCAGGGAGCCGGCGTTCCTCCACGAGAGGAATAAACAGTATTTCTACGTGAGAACGGGCAACAACTCGCGTCCCTTCAAGATAGCCGACGCCACCAAGTACCTCATGGAGAGGATGAGCGACATAGACCCTTTCCAGTCCCCGCCTCTCGCCGGGTAGACTAGCCTTCCCTGAGCCACTCGCCCAGCTTCCTGAAGGCGCGGGCCCTGTGGCTGATCCTCGCCTTCTCGGCGGCGCTCATCTCGCCGAAGGTCCTGCCATCGCCCTCCTCCGGTATGAATATGGGGTCGTACCCGAAGCCGTTGGTGCCCTTCATCTCCGTCGCTATGCGGCCCGCCACCTCCCCTGTGAAGGTGACGCTTGTGTCGCCGTCCCGGAACGCGACGGCCGAGAGGTACCTGGCTCCCCTCTCGTTCTCGCCCTCCAGCAGCTTCAGTATGCCCTCGTTGTCAATGGTGCGCAGCGCGTAGCTGCTGTAGGGACCCGGGAACCCGTAGTACTTGTCTATGTAGAGGCCCGCGTCCTCGACCAGTATGGGCACGTCCACGTCCAGCGCCTTTAGGCTGTACTCGGCTATCAGCTCGGGGTCGTCCGCCTGTATCTCGACACGGTCTATGCTGAGGCGTTCAAGAGCTACGCCGTACTCGGCGAGCACCTCCCGCGCCTCCTCGTACTTGTGGTCGCTGCTGGTCCCCATCCAAACTCTAGTTCTTCTCAATGTACCTTCCTCTCCTAGACACTTCTTCCATGCGCGTCACAGCCTCGTCCGCCTCCGGCCCCAGCGTCTCACGGTATCCCTCCAAGAAGGCGGTGAGCAGCTCCTCCCGGTGCCTGTAGTGGGTGCTCGTGAGCATCCTGTCCATGAGGTTGAGGTCGACGCCCCGCTTCTCCACCTCCGTGCTCACCTCCGCCAGCCCGAAGTCGATGAACACCAGTCTCTCCCCCTGTTTCAGTATGTTGCTCGTGGTGAGGTCGCCGTGGATCACGGCCGCGCCGTGGAGCCTTCCCGCGTACCCACCAATACGCTTGAACAGCCGCCGCCTCTCCCCGCCGGTCAACCCCTCCACCGCGTCCCTGACCTTCACGCCGTCGACGTACTCCATGACTATCACCGCGTCCTCCGGGTCGACTTGGTACAGCAGCGGCGTGGGCACTCCGCTCAGCTTGGCCCTGTGGATGATGTCCGCCTCGATCTTGGTCCTGGTCTTCCTCATCCGGAGGTCAAGCTCCTGGTGCCTGTACTTCTTGGGCTTCCGTCGTTTCGCGAGAGCAGTCAAGCCGTTCCACTCCATCAGGACCAGGTCGGCCTCGGCGCCCTTCGCTATCACTCTCTCCACGGTATCTCCACCTGATCCATTCTCCAGTTTGGGTTGACGTGGCTCTCGCTCAGAGGAGTCACGTGGCCCGCCTGGTACGCGACTACGCCGGTCCAGGCTATCATGGCGCCGTTGTCCGCCGCCAGCCCTATCGGCACGACGTGTGGCTCCGCGCCGTGCTCGTGGGCGATGTCCCTGACCATGGAGCCGAGCCTCTTGTTCGCAGCGACGCCGCCTGTGAGCAACAGCTCGGGCTTCCCGGTGTGGGCCAGCGCCCTCTCCGTTACCTCGCCGAGCATCGCGTACGCGGTCTCCTGCAGGCTGAAGCACAGGTCCTCTACCCGGTGTTTCCCGGTGTGGAGCTCGCCTGTGATGGCCGTCAGCAGCCCGCTGTAGCTCAGGTCCATGCCCTTCACCGAGTATGGCAGCGGTATCAGCGTCTCGCCTTGGGCGGCCTTGCGCTCGATGTCCGGGCCCCCCGGGTACTCCAGCCCTGCCTCGCGGGCGAAGGTGTCTAGGCAGTTGCCTATGGCTATGTCTAGGGTCTCACCGAATATCCTGTACCTGCCTGACTCGTAGCCTGAGACGATGGTGTTGCCGCCTGAGACGTACAGGGTGAGCGGGTCGACGGCCCCCGTCGCCATGCGCCCAACCTCTACGTGGGCGACGCAGTGGTTCACCCCGACGAGGGGCTTCCCGAGGTAAGCGGCCAGCGCCCGTGCGCTCGTCGCCCCTGTCCTAAGGCATGGACCCAGCCCAGGTCCTTGGGCGAACGCGACGATGTCGATGTCTTCGACGCTGACCCTCGCCGCGTCGAGGGCTCGTCTGATGGCGTTCCCCATCTCGTCGCTGTGGTGTCTGGCGGCCTCCCGGGGGTGGATGCCCCCCTCATCGGGTACGTGGACGTCGAGTACGTTGGCTAGCACCTCCTTTCCGTTGGTTACTATGCCGATCCCCAGGTTGTCGGCCGTTGACTCGACGCCGAGCGCGATCATTCAATCCCAGAAAACAGGAACCAGATAAAAACCTTCGGCTGGGCTGCTTCAGAATATGCTTGTGAAAAAGGGGTTTATTGGACGTAGATGGCGGGCCTGTAGGGCTTGGCTCTGTGAGCCCGCTTTGCAGGGTCCTCCGTCCACGGGTCGCTCTCGGCTGAGACGGCTACCTCGCAGCCGTGCTCGCCCTCGATGAAGCTGACCGCGTCCATGAGGACGTTCACCTCGTTGAGCTGCCCCATCTCTAGCCGCAGCTCCACCTCGTCGTCTGGCAGCCTTATGACGTCCTCGGCTATCTGGCGTGCGTACCCGGGAACGGCTTTGCTCCTAGCCTTCATCTCGGCGTCCTTGAACGCCTCCCTGATGAGGGTGCCCACGTCCAGCTGCCCTCTCCTCGCCAGGTCTAGTGCCTTCAGGTATATCTTCCACTTCCAGCCGTCGGCCGTGTAGAAGTGGATCTTCTCGGGGATGATGCCTGTGACCCGGGTGATCTTTTGGACGTCCTCCATGCAGGTCCGTATCATGTCCTCCAGCACCTCGCTCTCCCGGCTCACGTAGGACTCGTCTACCCTGGGCCACTCGGCGAACGCTATGAAGCCCTCGCCGCCCATCTTCTCCCAGATCTCCTCGCAGAGATGGGGCGTGAACGGCGTCATCATCCTGACCTGGGTGTCCAGGGCTCTCCACTCCACGTACCGTATCGCCTCCGCCCTATCAGGCGTGTCCAGTTGCCTCGCCACGCGTTTCTGGTACCAGTCCATGTCCTGGTTCAGGTTGTACATGGCGGCGTGGATGGTCTTCCTGACCTTGAGCTCCTTCAGCGCCTCGTCGGCTTCGGCTATGTGGCTCTGGAGCCTGCCAAGCATCCATCTGTCGATGTCCCTGAGGTTGTCCGGGCTGCCCCTGCCCTGCTCAATGATGCCCATGGCGCGCTGTTGGAACCGCTCTAGGTTATCCCCCATGTTCTTGGCTAGGTCGGGGCTGAAGTCGGCGTCCTTAAGGGGCTCCGCGGTGATCATTAGGCTCAGGCGCAGCGGATCGGCGCCGAAGCCTTCTACGGCGT
>CAYFYM010000147.1:0-8185 GCA_964347405.1 uncultured Candidatus Bathyarchaeia archaeon
TTCTCCACGTCCAGCCCCGAGTCGTTCAGCAACAGCACCCGCTTCAGCCCATCCGAGCCCGCGAACGCCACGCAGATGATGGGGTCCCCCGCCTGGTCCGCGTTGGGCATCCTGTTCACCACGCTGGGCCGCACCTCGATGTCCACCGCCACCCTCCTGATCTCCGGTATGGGGCACTGCAGCAGCCGCGCCCACTCCCTCATGGGCGCCCTGAACCGGTCCTCGCTGCCCGCCAGTATCTCCTCGAACTGGTCCTCCACACCGGCGGGGAGGCTCCAGTCGTCCGCCACGAGGCTTCCGTCCACCACCCTGTAAGGCATACCCGGCACGATGCCCAGGTCATAAATGTAACAGTTGTAGTACCTTATCCTGCTCTCCCACGTCTCGTCCAGGTAGTTCCTGATGGAGCCGCCTCTACCGCCGATGCTCAGCGGGTCCTTCGCCACAACCTTGGTGACCCTGATCACTTGGTCCGCTAGGCCGTCGTACCTCTCCTCCTCCCTGAAGCCCTGGAACCCGCTGTGGGTGGCCACGCGGCGGTTCTGCGCAAGCTCCTCGGGGCTGCTCTTCGACAGCAGGTACGGCTGGTGGCCCGTGTCGTCGTACCAGAGGTAGATCATCTGCTCCTCCGGCTCGTACAGCCTCACGTAGGCCTTCATCCTGTCGCCGTCGTACCCCGCGGATAGCAGGTAGCATCTCCCCAGGTCGTCCGGCGCCAGCCTACCCCCTGCGCGTGTGATCTCGTCGTCGCTGCTCATGGCCACCGATCCGGGAAGTATGATCCGCGGCGGGATATAATACTGATCGGACGCCCCCCGAGGGGCCCCATACTAACAAGTTGTGATTACAACACGTAAACAACTCATTTAAAGGAAGCAAGCCAACTGCAATCGAAAGAATTTGGTGGTCGAGGCGAAGCAGACCGGCGAGTTCATCAAGTGGAGGGCGGCCGCCGTCGGAGCCGTGCTCGCCGTCGTGTTCAGCGCCATCAACGGATACCTCAGCATCAACCTCGGCTGGAGCTTCGGCTACGGTGCCGTCGCAGTCATCATAGGTTACAGCCTCTTCCACAGACTCCAGGGCGGAAGCTGCCGCCGTGAGCTCAGCTTCCTCCTCATCGCCAGCCTCAGCCAGATGGGGATATACCAGACGCTCGCCATGCTGCTCTATACGCTGGAGACGGAGCCCGACGTCGTCTTCCCGGGTTGGCTGACGCCCCCGAAGGAGGTTGTGCTCGCGAAAGACCTGACCCTGCGGCACTGGATCAAACCCATGGGGTTCCTGATATTCGCAATGGCCGTGAGCATGGTCGCCGGGGTCATCTTCTACTCGGTGCTCAGGTACGCGCTTAACAGGAGCCCCAAGATGGTGTGGCCCAGCCAATCCGCGAACACCAAGCTCGTTGACGCCTGCATAGAGGGAGGCGGCTCAGCCCGTCTGGTGACCGTCGCCGCTTTCATCGGGTTCGCCGTGACGTTCCTCCAGCACATCCTAAAGATGTGGGGCCTAGACCTGACGATGATCGATCTATCGCGGTATCTGCCCCGAGGCGCCTTCCTAGTCGTATCCCTTAGCCTGGCCTTCGCCTCTATAGGCTACCTCATCAACGTCCACACCAGCCTCAGCCTCCTCGCCGCCGGGCTCGTGAGCTACCTCGTGATCAGCCCCATGCTGGTGCAGAGGGGGCTGATGGAGTATAACCCGGACATGATGGCACACTACAACGACCTCCTCTACAACTACACCCTCAGCCCGGCCATAGGCGTGATGCTCCTCGGCGGCATCATGCTCTCCGTCGTGATATTAGCCAAGAACGCCCTGACGAAGAGCAGGGAAGACCAGACGGGGCAGCTGGGTTACATCGACCTGTTCAAGATACTCGTCACGGGGATTACGGGCGACCGCCGGTTCCTAGCGGGCACGCTGGGGGTTTTCACGTTGCTGGCCTCTCTCGCGTATGCGCTCAACCCCTTCCAGCCGTTATCCAGGTGGTTCGCGGTGGGCTTCACGTTCTACAGCTTCTTCGTGGCGGGCTTCATGGAGATGGTCTTCATATCAAGAAGCCAAGGCGAGACAGGGATGGGCATGGGTATCGCGTCCATGCTACTCTACGACCTCCCCATCTTCACCGCCGGGTACCGAGGCTACACTGGCTACTGGACGTGCTTCCTATTCAGGCCCAACCCGTGGCTCGGCTCCGGCAGCCTCCCCTACGACAAGTACCGTGACGAGACCCGGATAGGCTGGTGGGACATCATGCTCGCTAAGGTCGTGGGGTGGGTGCCCACCGTCTTCTTCAGCGTCGCCTTCACCCTGATCCTCTGGAAGTACGTGGGCTTCAACACGCCGATGATGCCGGCCGTGGCCGTGATACAGTCCAAGGTATACGTCACCATGCTCGCCACAGGCGACGTCTCCTCCGTCATCAACCCCCTGACTTTCATCCTCGGCGGCGTGATCGGCTCCCTCCTCGAGGTCTTCACCCCCGTAAGCATGATGGGGCTGGGCATGGGGCTGTTCCTGCCGCCCCACTACATAGTGCCCTTCGGCGTCGGCGGACTAGCCAGGCTCGTCACGGACAGGAGGTACGGAGAAGAGTTCTACAAAGAGAAGGGCCGCCTAATCGCCACAGGCCTCATGGCCAGCAGCCTGCTGGTCCAAGTCTTCATGACCATAATAAGCAACTTCTTCTAGCCCTGCCCCGCGGCGACGTGGCTGTACAGCGCCTCCGTCACCAGGTACGCCGCAGTCGCGGCGGTCTGCCCCGTGTCGTAGTGGGGGTAGACCTCGGTGACGTCGAAGCCGCAGACCCTGCCGTCCATCACCGTCTCCAGTATGTCCATGACTATGGTCACCGTGAGCCCCTCGGGGTGCGGGTTGCCCACAGCCGGCGCCACCGAGGGATCAAGCACGTCCATGTCCACGCTCACGTACACCCTCTCCGAGCCCCTCATGACGCCCTCCACCATGGCCACGGGGTCCTGCCTCAGCATGTCAAGAGCCGTCATGTAGCGAAGATCGCCGGTGGACCTAGCGTACTCCACCTCCTCACCGGACAGCGCCCGCGCGCCCAGCACCACCGCCTTGTAGCCCAGCTCCTCGTAGCCGCGCCTCAGGTAAGTCGCGTGGCACATGCGCTCGCCGAAAAGCTCGTCCCTAAGGTCCAGGTGGGCATCGAACACCAGAACCATGTCGGGCTCCAAGCTCCTCAACGCGCCGAGGGTGACGGTGTGCTCTCCCCCCAGCATCACCGGGAAGCCGTTGAAAGAGTCCACCGTCTCTGTCACGCCCTCGAGGGCCCGGGGGACGTCGGGGCACTCCACGTCGCCTATGTCTGCGAGGTCCAAGTCGCCCCAGTCCAGCCCCGTGCGGACGCTATAGGTGTCCAGGTGCCTGCTCTCCCGGCGGACGGCGCCGGGACCGAACCGTGTCCCCCGCCTATGGGAGGTGGTCTCGTCCAGCGGCGCCCCGAAGAGGACGTAGTCCACGTCCTCCAGCTCGGTCTGCTTGTCCAAGAACGGCTGGAGGGTGGGCTTCACGGGCATTCTACTCTACGACTACCTGGTCGACGCTGTGGATGACAGCCCCCTGCTTCGCCATGTGGCTCCTGAGTTCCTCGTAGTCGATGTTGGAGCCGTCGATGATGATCTTGAGGCTCTCCGTCTTCTCGTCCATCTCGACGACCGAGACGTCGACCTTCTTCACGCCCGGCAGCTCGCCGACGAACGCGGCGAACTCCGGGAGGGGCGGCTGGTGGGGTTTCAAAACATCTAATACCATGTGTGTTATACGGGGTTGTTCCAAACCTATTCACATGTTCCTCTGGAAACTATCCAGCATGTTCAGACTCTATGAGGATCACAACGATAAAATAGTTTAGGTATGATGCCCGCACTACTACGGCTCTAGATGCACCTCAGCAGGAACTCGCTGAGATCGTGTACGCGAAGCCCGGGTCTCCACCTGTCGGCGGCGGCGCTGAGGTTCAGGAGACACGTCGGGCAGCCGGTGACGACGCCGTCGACCCCGGCGGGGATCGCCTCCTCCACCTTCTGGCGCGCCACGTCCCCCGTGAGCCCCTCGTCGATGGACCAGAGGCCGCCGCCGGCGCCGCAGCAAACAGCGTGCATCCTGCTCAGCCCCGGCTCTACGAGGCTCAGCCCAGACACGGCGCCCAGGACCCTCCGGGGCGGCTCGTAGACGCCGCAGTGCCTCCCCAAGTCGCAGGGGTCGTGCCAGATGATGTCAGTCTCCGTCTCCTGGAGCGGCAGCCTCCCCTCCTTTACGAGCTCGTCGAAGAGCATGGAGGTGTGCAACACATTCACCGGCGGCGTTACGCCTAGATGTGGGTACACGCGCTTGAACGCGTAGAAGCAACCGGCGCAGCTCGTCACGAGAACCCGGGGGTTTCCAGCCGACAGCGTCGCTGCAACCTCCTCGGCGTTCCTCCGCGCCTCCTCCCAGAACCCCATCAGGTAGAGTATGAGGCCGCAGCACTGCTCCTCGTCGCCGAGGACCCCGAAGTCGACGCCCGCCGCCCCCAGCACCTCCGCCGTGGCCTCCACCAGCTCGGGGAGCCTGTAGCTCGTGGTGCACCCCGGCCAGTACAGCACCCCGTTGCCCCGGAAACCATGCTCCTCGGCGACGTCCTCGTACCAGAGGGCCCTGTCCTCGCCAGGCAGCCCCATGGGGTTACCCTCCGCCTCCAAGTTGGCGAGCAGCCTCCCGCACATCTTCGGGGCCTCCCCCTGCTCGGCTATCAGGTTCCTGGACCTTATTATGGCGTTGTTGATCTCCAGGGTGCCGGGGCCGTGCTGGTCGTAGCATTGTCCGCAGGCGGTACAGCTGTACATGGCCTCCACCAGCCTGGGCGTCGCCTCCAGCTCCCCCCGGGACAAGGCCCGGGACAGGAGTAGCCTCCCTTTGGAGGAGAAGGTCTCGTGGCCGCCCATGAACCTCTGCACCACGCAGAAGCCGGAGCCGTAGGCCATGCGCTCCCCCAGCCTATACCCGTCAAGGGTCTGGAGGTGCGTCGACGCCTGAAGCGCCAAGGACTTGTTCTCCCTTGACTGTCTGAGTGTCTCCCTTCTCGACCGGGTGACCTCGCCGAGGCCCTGCTCAAGCTCCTCCAGGCTAGTGGGCTCCCTTCCGTCTACAATGAGCGTCGTAAGCGGAGAGGGCGGGACCTCCTCGCCCAAGGCGACCACTTGGGCAGCTCCATCTACCAGCAAACCTAGGCTCCGTGCCTCCGACTCGTTTAGCCTAAGCACCGCGACAGGGGGCGTGGTCTCCTCCACACCGAACGCACCCGTGCGCGAATAGACGTATATGTCCTCGGGCTCCGCCAGGACCTTCTCGGCTCCCAGCGCATCTACGAGCCTACCCAGCAGCTGTTCAATGTCTACGGTCAAGGGTTTCAGAAGACATATGCGTCCGACGATCTTAAATCATCGCCGCCGATCTCAACGATGTTCTAGATTTTCGCTTGTTGTCTATACCGGTCCCAGTCGCCCACTCCACGTTTATTCATGTATAGAAACACCAGGTAAACAGAGACAAAGAACATAATCATCACCAATCCTTCGAGAACATCGTCAATGTTCGAGAGGTCTCTGCCTCCAAAAGCGCCGATTATTATAACTATGAATCCAAGAATATAGGCTATTTTTTCTTTGACCTTCATTGATTTATCGTATTAGTGTTTTTCATATAACCTTTTTTAAAAGTTAAAAATATCTGAACATGGATCGAAGAAGCCTGCATAGCAGACGATAATGGCGTGGCTGATTGCTGAGATGGCGCCGCCACCAACTTCAAGACCAACAGCTCGTATAATGTAAATAAATTACGAGTTCCACCAGTCCTTTGTCCCTCTGAATATGAAGTGGAAAAGTACCCGCGTAAGAGCTAGAAGCAGAATCGCGACGATCATAAGCATCCATTTAAACTTCGTCATGCTACTCGAACCCTTTGCTGGCCGGTCACCCCGGGAGGCGGTTGAAAGCGGAGCACGTTAATGCCGAGGCTCCTGCTTCTTTTTCTCGTCCTTCTTGAATATTGGCCCCAGCGCCACGTCCATAGGTGAGCCTATGTCAACTATCTTCCAGTCGAAGGGGCCGCCCTGATCCACGAACATGAAAGAGGTCATGGGACGCACGAGCTTCTCCCTGTCCCTCATGGCCACGGCGCGCATGCCCAGCGCTGAGGCCACTATGACGAGGCACGAGGCGGCGAAGAACAGCCACTCCAGCAGCATATCCACCAGATGAAACTCATTACCTGCAGATAAAGATAATCAATCACGGCTCTATACGCGAGGGATACGCGTTTAACAGGCCTCCAGCCTCTCCTCGAACCTGCAGAGGTCCTCGTTGCCCCTCTGAGGCTACCCAAGGTGGCGGCGGCGTCACCTGCCTCCCCAGGAACTGGCCCATGGTCTCTCCGTCCCCGAGCCACCAAGGTTCACCCCCCAGAAGGCCGCGGTCACCCCGACAAGCCACGCACGCCGACCAGAACCGGTGCAGAACAGCTTCAGAACAGTACCAGAACCCGGCTAAAACCAGCCTAAAAAACGCGCCAAAACAAAAAAACACCAGAAAACCCCCAGACACATAGCATCCCGGCACAGGGGGGAGGGGCCCACACACGGTAGACGCCGCCCACGCCGAGACGGCCTCAGCCTCCGCGGAAGTTATTTCTAATACACCCCACAGATAGTAGCTAGGCGATTCAATGGTTTACGGTTGGTCCGGGAAGACACTCCAGGTGGACCTCTCCACCGGGAAGACATCCACCACCCCCTGGGACAAAGACGCTAAACGGTTCCTCGGCGGCAGAGGCGGCAACGCCTGGCTCTTCTGGCTGCACAGCAAGGCGAACCAAGGCCCCTACGACCCCGACGCCCCCGTCATATTCGGCTCCGGGGCGCTGGCTGGCACCGGCCTCATAGGCACCAGCAGGATGGAGGTCACCGTTGTCTCCGCCGCCAAGACGGAGAGCCACAGCCTCGGCAACGTGGGCATGGGCAGCACATGGGCGCCCGAGCTCAAGTTCGCCGGCTACGACAACATAGTAATCAAAGGCAAGTCCGAGAAGCCCGTCTACCTCAACATAGTCAACGACGAAGTCGAGATAAGGGACGCGTCCGCTGTCTGGGGCAAGGGCACCTTCGACACCGAGACCCTGCTCAAGGAAGAGGTGGACGATGAGGACGCCCAGGTGGCGTGCATAGGCACCGCCGGCGAGAACCTAGTGGTCCAGGCCACGGTGGAGCACGGCTACAGGAGCGGCACCCCTGTGGGCGCGTCGGTGGGCGCCAAGAAGCTCAAGGCCGTGGTGGTCCGGGGCACAGGCGCCGTCAACGTCCACGACCCAGAGGCGATACTCGAACTCAACAGGCGGCTAGTGGAGACTGTCAAGGAGACCAAGAAGCGGCTGGGGGAGGCAATCCCCCGCAGCGAGGGAAAGGACGCGTACCTCCAGGGCTTCCTCGTGGGCGACGCAGGCGTCGTCGGCAACTACGAGAGCCACGCGTGGAGGGACCGCCCCGACGTGAGGAAGGCCTACGAGGAGAACTACCTGGGAGAGTACTTCGAGAAGAACATAGGGTGCTTCGGCTGCCCGTTCCCGTGCCAGCCCCTCTTCGACCTCCCCGGCTTGGGCGCCTGCATATGGAGGTGCTACCCCACCTACTGGCCGTGGAAGCTCTGGATGACCGACTTGGGCGCCGCGTTCAAGGGCACCAGGATGATGACCGACCTGGGCATGGACAACAAGGAGGTGGCCACCATAGTAAGCTGGCTCATGCACCTCTACGACATGGGCGTCGTCTCAGAAAAAGACATGGACGGCGTACCCTTCGACAAGGGCAACCCCGAGGCCCTCTGGGAGACCGCCCGCAAGATGGCGTACAGGGAAGGCTACGGCAACGCGCTGGCGGAGGGCCCCGTCGCCTTCGCCAAGAAGCTCGGCAAGAAGGCCACCGACTACCTGTACCACAACCAGGGTATGACCATGAGGACCTTCGAGTTCAGGGCCGAGCCCGGCACCGCCCTAGGCGAAGCCATATCAGCCAGAGGCAACAGCCTCCGAGCCACCACGTACCACGTGGTCCTCTGGGACAAGCCGGCGCGGGACGAGTACGGCGGCGTCGACCCCGAGGAGATGAAGGACAGCCTCGCTTGGA
>CAYFYM010000148.1:0-2019 GCA_964347405.1 uncultured Candidatus Bathyarchaeia archaeon
GTCGCTCCCGGTAAGGTTCCCGGCGTTGACTCCAATTAAACCGCAGGCTTCACGCCTGGTGGTGCTCCCCCGCCAATTCCTTTAAGTTTCAGCCTTGCGGCCGTACTCCCCAGGCGGCACGCTTAATGGCTTCCCTGCGGCACTGAGCTGGCATAAAGCCGGCCCATCACCGAGTCTGCATCGTTTACAGCTGGGACTACCCGGGTATCTAATCCGGTTCGCTACCCCAGCTTTCGTCCCTGACCGTCAGACGTGTTCTAGTCAACAGCCTTCGCCACTGGTGGTCCTCCGGGGATCAAAGGATTTCGCCCCTACCCCCAGAATACCGTACACCTCTCCCACTCTCTAGCCAGACAGTATCTCCCGCAGTCCAACGCTTGAGACGCTGGATTTAACGGGAGACTTACCCGGCCGGCTACGGACGCTTTAGGCCAAATAATCATCCCCACCACTCGAGGGGCTGGTGTTACCGCGGCGGCTGACACCAGTCTTGCCCCCCTCTTATTCCCACGGCTCATTACACCATGGAAAAGCTGCCTTCTTCAGACGGCACTCGAGGTAGCCCCATCGCACTTGCGTGCATTGTGGAGGTTTCGCGCCTGCTGCGCCCCGTAGGGCCTGGACCCTTGTCTCAGTGTCCATCTCCGGGCTACCACTCTCATGGCCCGTACCGGTCAAAGGTTTGGTGAGCCTTTACCTCACCAACTGCCTGATCGGCCGCAGCCCCATCCTTAGGCGTGCGAACACCTTTGGGCGTGATACCATTCCAGGACATCACACCTATCGCGGATTAGCCCCAATTTCTCGGGGTTGTCCTCGTCCTAAGGTTAGGTTAGCTACGTGTTACTGAGCAGTGTGCCACTAACGTAAAGTTCGTTCGACTAGCATGGCTTAGTCCCACCTCGATAGCAGTGGGGTCCGACGGGATCAATCGGAATGAATGATGACCGCAAGTTCACTCGTTTGTATTGAAACGAGGAAGCATTCTGCTCGACCCTTCTCGGACCCGAAGACGTCTCCGTCTCTGCTCGAGTCGTCATACATGTTCCCGTCTCTGGAGGTCGATGCTTCATCCAGAGGCCGAAGCCTCAGTCAGATCGTAGCCGCCGTCTGCCGACGGGACGCGATTACTCGCACCACCCTTTCCTCAGTGTAAATTTAAAAACATTATGCTTTTGGGCTTAAAAGCCATAAAAAACCGGTGAGAGGCGCATGAATCCCCTGTCTCAACGTGCCATGTCTCAGAAACGGGGTCTATAAAGCATTAAAAAGCGAACAGGGCGTTACTCAGGCGGCTCTCGATCTGACTGATCTCGGGTATTCTTCCTCTCCTCGATCCTCTCAAGCTCTTTACGGAGGAACTCCTCGTATTTGTCTTCGAAGCTCTGTTGAGCCTTCCCGGATCTCTTGGTGACCCGTTCCCATATAGAGGAGGTCACGTCGCTTATCCGGTTTACAGCCTCCTCCGCCACGAACCTCCCCCGGGAGTAGACCGACATACCCAGATCGTTCACCAGGTCAAGCTGCCGCTCGAGCTGCCGCTGGAGGTTAGTGTACTGTTGCAGGGCATCCTCCCCCTTCCCCGTGATGGTGAACCCTCCCTCATCCGTCTCGGCTATAAGTCCATCCCTCACCAGCCTGCCGAGGAGAGGGTAGATCAGACCCGGGGATGGGGTCCAGTCGCCCTTGCTCTGCTCCTCAGCCTCCAAAATGATCTCCTTGCCAGTCAGGGCTCGCTCTGAGAGAAGGTGTAGAACATAGAACCTCGTGAAGCCTCTTGGTACTTTTCCTGATACTTTTGACATCGAATCGCCGACGGTTAGTCGTGTGTGAAACCGCGTCGGAGAGATATAAGAATATCGCTAGAGATATGGTGGTTTGATCTGGATAACCACTAGGGAGCAAGCATAGATGAGGGTAAAAAGAGAGAAAAAAGGTTAAAAAAAGAAGAAATAACCATATTAAATAAATAACTGTGGGAGTATTTTTAATGGATTTGGAATTGTATAACCTGGATTC
>CAYFYM010000149.1:0-2157 GCA_964347405.1 uncultured Candidatus Bathyarchaeia archaeon
GTCTCTGGGGACTGATGTCCACGGCGAGCCTGTACACTACGCCTCCGTACCCGATGCGGGTGGTGTCCTCGTTTGGCGCCGCGTTCTCGACGGCCCTCACGAGCACCTCGACGGGGTTCCTCCCGGTCTTCAGCTGTATTATCTTGAAAGCGGTCTTGACGCTGCTGATGATCCTGCTCTTGTCGCCTCCACTGGACCCGGGCTTTATGAGGCTGTTGATGAAACGCTCCACGATGTTGAGCCTGCTCTTCCTGAACTTACGTGCCTCGTGCCTGCCGCTGCTATGGGGGAACCAAACCGGCTCTAGGTTCAGGTAGCGTTTCAAGCCGATGTCGCGGACGTCGATTCCCTCGAAGCTCCACTCGCCGAAGAGCTTGATGCCCTCGTCCTGTGTCTGTGCGTCGTCTTCGCTCATTTTACCACTTCGTGAGTGCAGTGACTTTGAAAGGGTTACCTAAATAAAAGCATTGCCAACCACCAGGCAGGCTTTAAATCACGGTGCCCGGCATGATAGCTATCATGTGGCGTAAGGGTTACTCGGCCTCCTATTACCTGTTATGTGTGGTCGCCTTCCTCTCCATGCTCAGCATCATGGTGACGAACCCGATCCTTTCGCTGTTCGCCGAGGACATAGGGGCCACAGGCGTCTGGATAGGGTACGCCGTCTCAGGCTACTGGATCAGCAGGGTTGTGCTTGAGATACCGAGCGGCTACGTCTCATCGAGGTTCGGCTACTACAAGCCCATGCTCTTCGGCCTCGCTCTGACAGTGTCTGGGAACACAATGCTGGTCTTCGTGAACAACCCTGTTCACCTGGTCTTGGTGAGGGCTTTGAACGGGTTCGGGGCGCCTTTCTTCTTCGCGGTCTCCATGACCTTCATAGTGAACCTTTTCGGGGCTGAGAGACGGGGCACGGCGATGGGGATATTCCAGGGGATAGAATTTGTGGGAACGATCATAGGCTCCGCGGTGAGCGGAAAGCTGGTTCAGGAGCTGGGCTGGCGGGGCGGGTTCACTGTCGCCTTGGCGCTCTCGTTCGCGGCTCTGCTTCTCTTCACCGTCCCTCCATACATCAGGAATGAGGCCGTCCAGGGGCCGACGAGTAAACCGCTTACCCTGGGGGAGATTCTCGGGGTGATGAAGAACAAGACTCTGATGATCGTCGCCGCGGCGACCTTGGCCGAGTTCGTCATGACCAACGGGTTAATAATGACCATAGTCCCGCTCTTCATGAGGGGGACACTCGGGTTCAGCCTCGCAGACGTGGGGTACGTGATGGGCGCCCGTTCGCTGGGGTTCGTCGTCGCCATGTTCATAATGGGCTCCATCTCTGACAGGGCTGGGAGGAGGCCGGTGCTCATGTTCGGGCTGGCGGCCACGGCGGTCCTGGTCGCGGTGATGAGCCTCTTCTCCACGTTTATAACGATGGCCGCCGTGATATGCGTGATAGGCTTCACGTCCGGCGCCATATGGATAGTGGGGCCCGTGATCTCCGCTGAGGCGGTTTACTCGTTGCAGAGGGGGGCGGCGATAGGGGTCTACAGGACGTTCTTCGATCTAGGCTCCGTGCTGGGGCCCATACTCATGACCGCGGTAATGACTGGGTACGGCGTCAAGCAGTGTTTCTACGTAGCCGCGGCTCTGCTGCTCTTGAACGTGCCTCTGACATACTTGATGGATGAGACAGGTAGAACAGAGGGCGAATCATTTGCCCACTAGGAGTCTAGACGATCAGCGCATCTGCTTCTGGGCTTTGCCTAACACGAGGAGCTTCAGCGGGGTGCCGTTGACGGCGTTGACCTTGTACCTCACGCCGGGGATGTCGCCCATGGACCTTGACCTCGGGCCGTGGATGCCCTCGATCGTGACCTCGTCGTGCTCGTCTATGTAGTTGAGGGCCCCGTCGCCGGGGAGGAACGCGGTCGCCAGCTTGCCGTTCTTTATTATCTGCACCCTGACGCATTTACGGATGGCGCTGTTGGGCTGCTTGCTCTCGATGCCCACCTTCTGTAGAACGATGCCCCTGCCCATGGGCGCGCCCTCCAGGAGGTCCTTCTTCTCTTCTCTGCGCTTGAGGCGGAGCACGTAGTCCTTGCTCTTCTTCCGCATCTTCTTCCTATTCTTCCTCTTTATCCTAGCTGTGAACAAACCGTTTCC
>CAYFYM010000150.1:0-7012 GCA_964347405.1 uncultured Candidatus Bathyarchaeia archaeon
GCGTCTCCGTGGCGGTGCTGGACAGGCCAAACCCGGTGAACGGGTTGGCTGTGGAGGGGAACATACTGGAGCCGGGCTACGCGTCGTTCATAGGGCTGCACCCGATCCCCATCCGCCACGGCCTGACCATAGGCGAGCTAGCCCTGTTCATCAACCGGGGCATCGGGTGCGACCTCACCGTGGTCGAGATGACGGGCTGGCGGAGGGACATGTGGTACGACGAGACGGGGCTGCCGTGGGTGCAGCCCAGCCCCAACCTGCCGACGCTGGACACGGCGACGGTGTACCCGGGGACCTGCTTCTTCGAGGGCGTCAACGCGTCGGAGGGCAGGGGCACCACCAGGCCCTTCGAGTACTTGGGCGCCCCCTGGGTGGACGGCAGAGAGTGGGCTTCGGACCTGAACGGCCTCGGCCTCCCCGGCGTCGGGTTCAGGGCCTGCTACTTCACCCCCGCCTACCTGCGGTACGAGGGCGTGAGGTGCGGCGGCGTCCAGGTGCACGTCACGGACCGCGACGAGTTCAGTCCCGTGGAGACCGGCCTCCACCTTTTGAGGACCCTCATGGACCTGTACCCGGACAGCTTCGCCTTCAACGAGCCCACCTACGAGGAGAGGCGGCACTTCGACCTCCTCGCCGGCACCGACAGTCTGAGGCGCAGCCTCTCGGACGGCGCCACGGTGGATGAGATCGTCTCCCTATGGGAGCCGGGGCTCACACGTTTCAGGGACGAGTGCGACTCCATCCTGCTTTACGGGGAGGCCGCGGCGTGACGGAGTACACGTTGAGGGGCACGGTGGTGACGCCCTCTGAGCTCATATCCCACGGCCAGGTGGAGGTCACCGGCGGCAAGATAACGTACGCGGGCCCAGAGAGGCAGCCCCTCGGCGAGGCTGTTGACCACGGAGACCGCCTCATCTGCCCAGGCCTCATCGACGTCCACGTCCACGGAGGAGCCGGCTACGACGCAATGGACGACGACCCCGATGCCATGGAAGCCATATCGGGCTACCTCGCCGCCGGCGGCGTGACGGGGTTCCTGGCGACCACGCAGACGGCCCCCAGCGGGGAACTCATAGAATCCGTTAAACGCTTGGCGACGGTCGCCGATGCGGGGCTCGCCGGGGCAAGGCTGCTGGGGGTTCACCTGGAGGGGCCTTTCCTCTGCGAGGAGAGACGCGGCGCCCAGCACGGCGACCACGTACGCGCCGCCGACACAGAGGAACTCGAGGCGCTCCACGACGCTGCGGGCCTCTGGATGAAGGTCATGACCCTCGCCCCCGAGGCGCCGGGGGCCCTGGACGCCGTAGGCTGGCTGGCGGAGCGCGGCGTGGTGGCGTCGGCCGGCCACACCGACGCAGACTACGAGACCGCTTTGGAGGCGTTCCACCGCGGCCTGAGCCACGTATGCCACCTCTACAACGGGATGAGGGGCCTACACCACAGGGAGCCTGGGATACTGGGCGCCGCCCTCACCGACGGAAGGGTGTCGGTGGAGCTCATCGCGGACGGCCTGCACGTCCACCCAGCCGCGCTGCGGCTGGCCGCCCTCCTCAAGGGCCCCGCCAAGACGGTTCTGGTCTCGGACAGCGTGAAGCCCGCTGGGCTGCCCGACGGCGAGCACGAGTACGGGGGTAGACAGGTGACGCTGAGAGACGGTCTGGCTTGGCTGCACGGGGGCGTCATCGCGGGCAGCACGATAAGGCTCAACGACGCGGTGAGGGTGATGGTCGAGATGGCCGGTCTCTCGGTCTCGGAGGCGGTGCAGATGGCGTCAACGACGCCGGCGCGGGTGCTCAGGCTCGCCCCAAGCAAAGGGAGGCTGGCGGAGGGCTCTGACGCCGACGTCACCGTGATGGACTGGCGCTTCAACGTAGAGGAGACCATCGTGGGCGGCGAAACCGTGTACAGGGGCGCAGATTGATGGGGTACGACAACGTCCAGATGCTCCGCGGGAAGCAGACGCGCGTCATAGTTGGCCTCATGTCTGGGACGTCGGCGGACGGCGTCACCGCCGCAGTCACAGAGATCACCGACACAGGCGCGGAAGCCAGAGTCAGGCTCATCGCGTACAGGACCTACCCATACCCACCTGAGGTCCGGAGGAGGCTGTTCGCCCTCTTCGGGGACGGCGCGTCGGGGCTCAGCGAGGCGTCGGAGCTGAACATGCTCATCGGCCACGTCTTCGCGGACGCCACCGAAGCCATCGCCGGAGAGGCGGGGCTCGACGGGGAGGTCGATCTCGTGGCCAGCCACGGCCAGACCGTCTGGCACCAGCCGATGCTCAAGGAGGCGGCGGGACACAGTTACCGGTCAACGCTGCAGATCGGTGAGCCGGCGGTCATCGCCGCCCGCACCGGGGTGCCGGTAGTCGCGGACTTCCGGAAGGCTGACGTGGCGGCCGGCGGCGAGGGGGCGCCCCTGACGCCGTACCTGGACTACGTGCTCCACCGCTCACCCACGGCGCACAGGGTGCTGCAGAACATCGGCGGCATCGCCAATCTCACCTACCTGCCGGCCGGCTGCGGGCTGGACGAGTTGGTGGCGTTCGACACCGGCCCCGGGAACATGGTCATAGACGCCGCGGCGGTGCGCTACGCGGGCCTGAGCCACGACGTGGACGGGGGGCTCGCGAGTACCGGGAAGCCTGACGAGGCCCTGCTCGACAAGCTGCTCAGCCACCCGTACTATGCTAGGAAGCCGCCCAAGAGCACCGGCCGGGAGATGTTCGGCGAACACTACGCCGCCGAGGCGTTCAGCCTGGCCGAAGCAAGGGGGCTGAGCCCCGCGGACACGGTGGCCACCGTCACCGAGCTCACCGTCGAGTCCATAGCCCAGGCGTACGAGCGCTGCCTCCCGGGCCCCGTCGGCGAGGTCTACCTGAGCGGCGGCGGCTCAAGGAACCCCTACCTTGTGGAGCGTCTACGGCGCAGGCTGGACGCCCCGGTGCACGACTACTCGCGGCTGGGCTACCCGTCGGAGGCCAAGGAGGCGGTGCTGATGGCGCTGCTGGCCAACGAGCACGTCATGGGTACGCCGTGCAACGTCCCCGCCGCCACCGGCGCCGCCAGGAGGACGGTGCTGGGCTCGCTGACGCTCCCCTGAAATGCTTTATGCGGCCACGACGCCATTCATTGCCGTGAGATGTTTGGATAAAACCGTTCTAGAGGAGGCCTCGTCGAGGGTGGACGAGGCGAGGATCGTTGAGCTGGCCAAGGAGCTTGTCCGGGTGCCCAGCGTCTCCGGGGAGGAGAAGGCCGTCATGAACCGGGCCAGGGAGCTGCTGGAGGAGATCGGGATAGACGTCGAGCTGCACGGCGGCGAGGAGCGGCCTATAATCGACGCGGTTTTGAACCCTGGCGCCGAGAGGCTGCTGGTTTTCAACGGCCACCTGGACGTGGTGCCCATCGCGAAGCCCGACGCCTGGACCACCGAGCCGTGGGACCCCGCGGTGGTGGACGGGAGGCTGTACGGCCGCGGCTCCAGCGACATGAAGAGCAGCTGCGCCGTCATGATCCACGTTCTGGAGATACTGCGGGACATGGGGCTGCCCCTCGCCGTGGGGGTCCATCTTGTGCCCGACGAGGAGAGGGGCGCCGAGTACGGCTCCAGGGTGCTTGTGGAGAAGATCAGGAGAGGCGAGTTGAGGCGCCCAGACTACGTGGTGATTGGGGAGCAGAGCAACCTCAAGGTCCGGATAGCAGAGCGCGGCATGTTCGGGTTCCGGGTAAAGTTCTACGGGAGGGCGGCCCACACCGCGGCCTCCCGCACCATTGGGGTCAACGCCATCGCCAAGGCGAGCAAGGGGGTGCTGGCGCTGGAGCATCACATCGACAAGTTCCACGAGTGGATCGGGCACCCCATGCAGAGCGTCAACATCATCGAGGGCGGCACGGTGAGCAACCAGGTGCCCGCCGAGTGCACGGTGACCGTGGACCGCCGCCTCATAATCGGTGAGACCGCCGACACCGCCGTCGCCGAGGTCACGGCCGACCTGGACGCGGCTGGGGAGGGGGACCCGGACTGGAGCTGGGAGATAGTCGCCCCCAAGGACGAGAACGGGGACTGGGTCTACACGCCGGCCAACTACACGCCGCCGGACTCTGCGCTGGGCCAGGCGTTCATGGAGGCGGTGCCGGCGGCCCTGGGCGTGGAGCCCGCGCTGTACGTGGAGTGGGCGGGGTGCACCGACGGCCGCCTCTACAGGCAGGCCGGCATCGAGACCATCGGGTTCGGCCCCATAGGGTTCGGCGCCCACGGCCCCGACGAGTTCGTCCTCGTGGACAGCCTCGTCAAGACGGCTAAAGTCTACCTGGCACTTGCGCTGGGGCTGGCCGAGGGCTAGCCAACCAGCTCTATCCCCAGAATATTCGTGACTTTCCTCATGAACTCTATGTACTCTGGGCTCGTGGAGTCTAGGCTCTTGATGAACTCGAAGAGGGAGTAGAAGTCGACTTTGCTCTCGTTTATGAGCTCCTCGTTTTCCGCCATCCAGTCTCCCAGAGCCGCGTCGCGCCTCTGCTTTATCTGCAGGTACTCCTCGGCCAGCTCCTCGACGACGCCCAGGTCCAGCCCCGGCTGCTTGGCCTTCGCGAGCCTCCCCGCCTCCCTGAAGTAGCGTCTATACTTCTCTAGGCTTTCCTCGGGGTCACGGTGTATGAAGCCCCTCGCCGTCCTCCCGTAGTACGCCACCATGTGGCGGCCCTCCAGCACCTTGGTTACCACCTTGATGAGGCCGTGCTCCTCCAGGACGCCGAGGTGGAAGTAGAGGCTGGTCTTGCTCACCTTAACCCCCCGCTCCTTGAGGCGCTTCCAGATCTCCTCCGCCTTGAGGGCGTGGCGCACCCGTTCCCCCGGCTCGTCTTCAAACCGGTCCACGACGCCCTCCCTCAGTACCCTGAGTATCGCCGGGCGCGCGGGGTGGCTCGACATCACCTTGGATGAGAGCGCCAGCAGGGTGATCGGCGGAATCTCCTCCCAGAACTCGTATAGTATTTCCTTTTCGTCGCCGGGCTCATCTTCTCCCGCGGTCTTCATCGGCGTGGCCTCCACTCCTTTATTTGTTTAGAAACGTTTATTAGGTTTGACCATTCAAGCGGTAATTGAATGGTTCACGGTTCAAAGTGTATTTGAATCGTTGCCGTGTGTCTGGAAGCACATCCCTAGTTGAAAGGAGTCGAGTACCGTGTCCGAGCATCAGGATAACCTCCGAGCGATGAACTACGGCGTCTACGTGGTGACGTCCAAGGCCGGCGACAGGGTGAACGGCCTAACGGTGGCCTGGGCCTCCCAGGTGTCTCTGAGGCCCCCCATGGTGGCGGTGGCGGTCGACAAGCGTTGGTACAGCCACGATCTCCTGTCCAGAGGCGATCACTTCACGGTGAACGTCCTCGCCGACGACCAGGTCCCCCTCGGGAAGCACTTCGGCTCATCGAGCGGAAGAACAACCGACAAGCTGGAGGGGGTCGAGTGGGAGCCGGGGTCAAACGGCGCCCCAAGGCTGGCCGGCTGCAGGGCCTGGATAGAGTGCCGCAAGATCGACGCAGTCTCCACCGGGGATCACACACTGTTCATCGGGGAGGTCGTCGCGTCCGAGCTCAACGAAGCCAAGACCGGGCAGGTATACGACAGGACAGCCTACTACGGGTAGCCAGCCACGGAACGGGGTTGATGCTTCACGACATAAATACACTAGGTTTGAGGTGAGAAAAAATGGAGTATAGAAAATTGGGGAGGACGGGGCTCAGACTCTCTGTGCTGGGCTTCGGCGGCATCCCCATAAGGGACGTAAGCGAGAAGCAGGCGGCCGCCGTGGTGAACAGGTGCATCGACCGTGGGGTGAACTTCATCCACACCTCGGTCACGTACGGAGACAGCTGCCAGAAGCTCAGCAAGGTCCTCGAGGAACGACGGGACGAGGTCGTCCTCGCCGTGAAGATAGGCGGCGGCCGCACAAAGGCCGACGCTGAGCAGAGGCTGAAAGAGACCTTCGAGACGCTGAGGGTAGACCACGTCGAGATAGCCGAGCTGCCCATAAACGCGAGGGACTTCCCTGCGGCCATGGCCCCTGGCGGGGCCTACGAGGCCTTCGTCGACGCCATACAGACCGACGCCTTCTCAAACGTGATCGCGCCATACAACTATGTCGCCAACAAGGCCGAGGAACGGTTACATCCTCTAGCTAGGGAGAAGGGCCTCGGCATAATAGCCATGAAGGTGATGGGGGTGGGCGGAATACCCGAGCCCCCGAAGGCTCTGCGTTACGTCCTCCCCGGTGACATCGACACGGCCATCGTGGGCATGAGCAAGCTCGAAGAAGTGGAGGAGAACCTCAGGATAGCGGAGAACCTGGAGCCCCTAGCCGACGAAGAGCTGGGCCTCCTTAGGGAGATATCCGAGAGGATACAGAGAGAGGGCCGACTGAAGTTCTCGGGCAAGATCACGCAGAGCCACGCCGAGGGTGTGACCAGGGTGATACTGAGCAACGTCAGAAGCCGGCGTTGAGCGGGTGGGAACATGAACCAAAATAAAAACAACCGGAGCACCATTCCAAACATGAACAAGATAGGGAACGTCGTCTTGAAGGAGTCGGTGAACAAGGAGTCTTTCACCGAGGTCATCGGGGGGCTAGACCTGAAGCCCCCGATAATCATTAAGCCGAACTGGGGCTTCTCCGTCTGCTTCACCGAGGCGGAGATCCTCGACTGGACCCTGGAGGCATGCAACGGGGATGCCCTCGTGGTGGAGAGCTACGGGTGGGCCCGGTCAGAAGACATGCTCGTCAAGGGTGAATGGGGGTCGTTTGAGAGAGCCGATCTACGGAAAAGCGACGAATGGTTCATGGAGTATTCAGGCATAGGGAAGGTGTTGGAGAAGCACGGCGTCGAGGTCCTGAACATCACCGAGGAGTACTGGGCCGAGCGGACAGCGTCGCCGGATGAGGTAAAGGAGCTCGTCGAGGCGAAACATCAGCCGCTGGTCGAGGCCGACTTCCTGGGGTTCGTGCCCAGCAGGC
>CAYFYM010000151.1:0-23213 GCA_964347405.1 uncultured Candidatus Bathyarchaeia archaeon
GCCCTTCTCCTTCGCCTCGAGTGTGCCGGACTCGTCGTCCATCCCTACGAACACTACGTCGCATCCCGCTTCAGCTAGGCCCGCCACGCTTTCTCTGGTCTTGATGGGGTCGACGTAGGCCCCGATGACAACCCTGATGACCTCGATCTCCTCGTTTACGTAGTGCACTCCTGACCTGAAGGCGGCGCTCATGAGCCGGGTGTCCCTTGGGCCGGCTATCGCTTGGACCACCCCGATCTTGTTTGTCTCGGTAATCTTCGCTGCGATGGCACCAGCCCAGAAGCTAAGGTCCGACGCCTGGTACGCGTTGAGGGCTACCACGTTCTCGGGGAAGTAGTCGAAGGAGATCGACATGGACTCGTATTGCTGTATCCAGTAGACGTTGGGAAAGCTTGGCGCCACGGCCCTCATCGCCTCCTCGAACTCGTCCGTCGTCAGATAGATGACGTTGTTCTTGCCCGCCAAGGTTCTCAGCAAGGACTCAAGCTGCGTAAAATCTATCTCCTCAGCCCAAGTGATCTCAAGGTTATACTTCACCTCAAGGTTGAGGACCGCATTGGCTGCGGCTGGGTCCCACAGCCCTTCATCGTGGAACCCCCACATGACTACGGCCACCTTCAGCTTTTCCTCCTCCTTCGGTCTAGTCCTCCAAATCACCATTGCGCCTGCGATGATTAACACGATGATCGCAGGGACCAACCATTTTCGTGAAATCCCGTTACTTCCCACGTATACTCACCTTGTTCACTGTCTTGCGTTCAGTGTTCGGTTCATCTGATGCCATAAAAGAATATATAAGTCATTATATAAGTGACTTATAGCCCACTTTTTGGGGCGACGCGGATGTCTAGGAGGAGACCTATCAAGTGAACACGGAGAACGTCGTGATTAGTCTGCCCTGCGAGTACGTGACAGCCCATCTGCTGCCTCTCGTCAAGAAGCTGCTCGCCCAAGAGCTCGTGAACAAGTACGGCATGAGCCAGACCTGGACCGCGAAGGTTCTGAACGTGACCCAGCCCGCCGTCTCCAACTACCTCCACTCAGAGACGCGTCTCGGGAAAAGCGCCTTAGAGGGGGGCGTCGAGGATGCGAGTAACGCCGTGAAGGGACTGGCTGAGGATCTCATAAGCGGGAGGCTGACCCAGCTCGATGCCATGAGGATGATATGCGGCCTCTGCTTTCAGATGAGGAGTTCGGGTCCCATATGCAAGATGCATGGGGAGGATATCCCATCAATCTTGCCCGGACAATGCTCCTACTGCCTGAGGGACCTGACGGAGGCAAAACAGAAGCCCTTGGATGACTTCGAGCATGTAGGGGAGGTGAGGAGGGCCACCCGCCAGATAGAAAGTACTAGGGAGATGACAGCCCTCATCCCGGAGATCGGGATGAACATCGTATACGCAAGACCCGAAGCTAAAAGCGTCGAGGACGTTGTGGGGATCCCTGGTAGGATACATCCCGTCGGTGGCAGGCCACGCGCATCCAACCAGCCTGCGTTCGGGGGCTCAAACCACGTGGCGAGAGCCGTTCAGACCATGATGCAGTTCGAGACGTCTCTCCGATCAGCGATCAGCCTCAGGTTCGACTGGGAGTTCGTCAAGATCTGCGAGGAGCTGGGTCTAGTTGTCTCGTCATATGATAGGAGGGAAGAACCTCAAGAAGTGAAGAGCGTCGATGGCAGGACCATACCGTGGGGCGTAAGACGCGCCGTTGAAGGCATGGATCAGATCCCTCTGGTAATCTATGACTTGGGGGACCTTGGCAAGGAGCCTATGATTTTCCTCTTCGGTTACACCGCTTCTGACGTCGCCCAGACGGCTATGAGAATATCTCAACTGTATTCTAGAAGACATTTAAACAATAAAAAGAGGTAAAAGTTATCAAGCATAGTCGTGTCTTTCGCTTTCAGAGTTCAGTCTATCGTTTAAGCCCGACATCTCAACGCTCTCATGGTCAGTATTACTTGGATCAGGTTCAAGGAGTCGATGCGCATACGTCCTCTTAGCAGGGAAGCCCAGCTTCTCTTCTCACAGGCTTGTGTCGAACAGAATATTTAGAATGGATGATTATAGGATGGGCCAATTCTCAACCCTGTAGGCCATCTCCCAGAACATGTACTCGTACAGCATGCTCAGCCGGAAGTGGTGCCTCATCCTCTCCTTGACGGACGCACCAGCCTTCTCAGCGGATCGGTCCACTTGGCCGATGTAGATGTCCACCAACTCTCCGTACTCGGGGGCTTTGTACGCCTCGCACCACTCCTCATAGACCGGATGGCCTTTGTAGCCACCTATCTCAGCTAGGGCGGCCCCCACGTCCATGTAGGTCCACATGCAGGGAAGCAGCGCGGCCACGTTTTCAGCCATGGAGCCCTCGTACGCCACCCTGAGTAGGTGGTTCGTGTACGCCTCGTTCGTGGGAGCCTTCGGTGTCCGCCTCAACTCCCTGGGAGTCATCCCCAGTGCCTCCGAGAGGTTCTCAAGCATCTCTGCCTCGTACTTGAGGCAGCCCCCCATCATCTCCGCCCAATGCTTCATCTCTTCGACATCGTCAGCCTTGGAAGCGGCCAAACCTATGCAGCGAGCGAAATCGATGAGGTATAGGTAGTCCTGCCTGATGTAGTAGGTGAACTTCTCCATGGGCAGCGTGCCGGCTCCCAGCTCCCGGACGAAGGGATGCCCCGTTATGGCGTCCCAGACGCGTCTGTTCTCTTCTCTCAGCTCTTCACTGAAACCCACGTCAGTCGCCTCCTAGCGTTTCCATCACCTTCAGCGCCCAGCCGGCCACTTGGGTCGCCGTCTCGCCGACGAGGACCACCATGGGCTCCTTTCCCCAGTCCCCCAGATGGTATATGGCGTCAGGCACCCCGCCTGCCCTTTTCACGGCCTCCTCCGCACCCCATCTCGTTGTCATGCCTTCCATCCTCTTGATCTCCTCGGGCTCCTCTCGTCTGTCATAGTGTGAGACAATGAGGCCGGCTGCCTCACACGCCTCGACGATCCCCTCGCTGTACCTCAGGTTCAGAGCGGCGCGTATACGCTCGTCATACTCCTTCACGGCGAGGATGGTGTTTGCTATGTGCCTGGAAGCCCCGAAGCGTGGGCATCCTGCAGCTTTAACGCCGTCCATGTGCTTCGTGAGCCGCCCGTCCACGGCCACTACGTCCGCTGGGCCCATGGCGTAGCTCAACGCCATGCCTATGTTCATTTGGCACTCGGCTACAAGCTTCCGCATACCCGGGGCCGCCTCCACCATGGCCACGGCCTTGCGTACGTCCTCGATGACGGTGGCTCTCTCAGCATCGTTATACAGGCTGGCCATTGGGTTAAGCGGACCTGGGCCCTCCCCGATGTCCAGCCCGTACTTAATGCCTCTATTTACGAACATCTTAGCCTTGGTCACAGCCTCGAAGATTCTGTCCCCCTTCGCTATCTGGGCCGCTATCGCCGATGATAGGCTGCAGCCAGTGCCATGAGTGTTCACCGTGTCGTGGAGGGGCGCCTCGAGGACCGTGAACTCGCCGCCGCTGTAGAGGATATCAACTGCCTTCTCAGCGATGAGGTGGCCTCCTTTGACAAGCACCGCCTTCGGTCCCCGGGCGGCGATCCTCTTAGCAGCCTCCTTAGCGTCGTCAAGCGACCCGATCTCGACGCCAGATAACATCTCCGCCTCGTACACGTTCGGCGTGAGGACGGTGGCGAGGGGCAGAAGCCTATTGATGAGCGTCTCCTTCGCCTCTGGCTTGAGAAGCTCGGCGCCGCTGGTGGCCACCATCACAGGGTCTACGACGGCCGGGAGACGGTACTGCTCTATCTTTCCAGCCACCGCTTCGATGACCTCGACGCTGTGGAGCATCCCCGTCTTCACAGCGTCCACGCCTATGTCCGTGACCACGGCGTCTATCTGGGCCTCTATGATGGAGGGCTCGATGCCCTGGATGGCAGTCACTCCCAGCGTGTTCTGGGCGGTGATGGCCGTCACGGCCGTCATCCCGTGGACGCCGAGTGCTGCGAAGGTCTTCAGGTCCGCCTGTATTCCTGCGCCTCCGCCCGAGTCCGAGCCAGCTATGCTCAAAACCTTACGTATAGTCACTTGCATGCCTCCTCTCTCATGTACCTCGTTCCATATATTTGACGGGCGTCGATCACAGCTCGATCACCCTATCCATCCTCGCGGCTAGCCGCCGCATCATTAAGTTTTCACGCTCCGAGACCCCTGACCCGTGGTCCGGCTTCAACGTGGAGCGCATGTAGCCGTTGGCGACGACGGTCGAGGCGTTACCCATGGCGTCCAACAGTTCCTTTAGGTTGCCCTGCTGTAGGTGGATGCTGACGTCGTTGATGAACAACGTTTCGGTGGGCGAGTCGATGAACTTGGCTATGAGGGACTCGGTTACTTCTCTGTTGAAGATCGCCAGCCTGATCAGCTCGTCGCTGTCCTCGGCTGACAGCCTCGGCGTCTTTATCAGCATCGAGTATAGGCACCTGATTCTTGGGTGGCTTTCCTCGATGAGGTAGCCGCCGACGTCGATTCCCTTAACCTTCTGTGCTGGTGGGGCGAAGTCGAGCACCGTTATCACGTCGCTGACTAGGTCCACGGCCTCCCTTAGGAGAAGCCTCGTGAGGGCGGTCTTTCCCGCCCCCACATCACCAACTATCAGGGTTTTCGTTCCAATGAGCTCGTCAAAGGAGCATTCTCTCAAGGCCGAGCCTCCTTAAAGCCCTCAGTACCACGTAGCCGAGGAAGGCGCCTGGGATGCTGCTGGCGGCGAAGGCCATCCAGAAGAAGTACAGCGTGAGGCTGTGGCCCTGCATGGGCGCCAGCACGAGGGCGCTTAGCGTGGCCCCTATGGCGACAGTCCCGATGGGCTCACTCAAAGCGGCGAAATCGTTTTTTAGGAAGTATCGATGTATAAAACCCACCACGAGGGCGCCCGGTATGCCCCCCGGGAAGGCGTAGAGCGTCCCCAGACCTAAGATGTTCCTGATGGTCCCCGTGGCGACAGCCATGACTGCGGCGTACCAAGGCCCCAGTAGAACGCCAGCTATGCCGTTCACCATGTGCTGCGCGCGGAAACACTTGGTTGTTCCCAGGGGTATGTAGAACGTGCTAAGCGACACCGTCAGCGCCGTAAGCACGGCGCCGAGGGCCACCCGTTTCGTGGTCGAGGTCGATGACGCCTCGCTCTCTAAATGGTCTGCCTCAAAGAAGCCTCGAAACAGTTTTCCTGTCTTCATGTCTCTCCCTCCGCCGGTATTACCCGGATCAGGTTCAAAGGGTCGACGATTTCTCGTCCTCTCAGCCCGGCTGACGCCTAGCTCCCCTTTACATAGCCTCCCAGGTAATCGAGATTTAAATCTATTCCTCGAACGCGGTGGAACATAAGGGGTCTATTGGGATGTCACGTTTCTCTGGAATCGAATCGTTTCTCTGATGACGCCTTGACCAATACGACGCCCGTTTCAGGTCCAGGCTCTTTCAGCTCGGACCCGATGTCCAGTTCCTCCGGCCCGGTCGTGAGGGTTCCCACGCTCTCCGAGACCACGTAGCTGGCCTCAACCAGCATCTCGTTCACCTCCCGAATGGAGCGTAGCCTGGCGTGCCTGAACACGGGGTCGCCATCGGCGCCAGTCCTTCTGTACAGGCTGCCCCATGCGCTTTCAGAGTTGATGAATATGATCGTTAGAGTGGCCGCTTCCTTCATGGCCTCCCTGATCTGTCTGAGCGCCGCGACCGGGTCCTCCAGAAACTCCAGGGTCGTCACCATGTAGGCGAAGTCCATCGACGACTCGGCGAGGGGGACGTGTTCTCCAACGCCCATGATCGTCGGTAACTTCTTTTCCACCGACTTGGCGAGCATGGCCCCGGACGGGTCGAGGCAGATGATGGTCCTCTCCTCGTCTGTGAGGCTCTCAGCGAATGCCCCTGTGCCCGCCCCGACCTCCAAACCCAGCCCCATGCCCGGTATCAGCGACTCTAACGCCGAGAACTCCGCGTCGAAGACCTGTTTCCCCTGAGGGTGGCGGTACCAGTCGTCGTAGTAGCCCGCGACCCGGTCGAACGCCTTTACGGATTCACGCAAACTTGGATAACTCCCTTATTATCTCTACCAGCTTGTCAGGGGACTCGCCTAGGATTGTCGTGGTGGGCTCCACGCCGAAATCCCCGGGATGAACATACGCGTCGAAAAGAGCCCTGTGCTGCATGATGTAGTGGGTGACTGGGCAGCCCTCCTCCTCGAGTCTGCTAGGAATGGTGACGACACCGAGGCCAAGCCTCCTCAAACTGCTGGTCACGTCTTCCCCCGCCTTGATGTTGACGGCGGAGCGGACCCCGTCGTCTTTCCTCGCCGCTTCGAGGACCACAGACGCCAGATGCCTTGAAGCGCCGTAGGCTATCTCGCCGCAGAGTATGGCCCCTTCGGCGGCCGCCACCACCCTTCCGCTGAGACCGGCAACGTCCATGGCTGTCTCTGCGCCCGCCTTCGCGTAAACAAGATTTGTGCCTACTTGGGGTAACAGCCGCTCCACGCCCGGTATCTCAATCAAGCCCTCCAGCCCGGACCTTAGAGAGGAGAGAAGGGCGTCCCTGGGCTTCAGCGAGCCGTATAGCTCGTCAAGCTCGACACGTTTCTGCTCGGTTACCTCGACGCCGTCGACGAACAGGCCGCGCCCCTCCGCGACCCTACCCGCGGCCGCGAAGGGGATTCCATGTTCCTCGCAGAGGAGGCGAATCTCGTCGATCCCCCCGCCGTCGATTACGGCTATCAACGCGCCGTAGGATGGGGCTCTCAACGGGTCTCCATCCCCCTCAGCGACTTCTTTGATGACGTTGAGGCTCTCCGAGTCAACGACAACCCTCACCTTATGGGCGTCCTGCACCTCGTACAGGCCTCCCTTTACTCCCCCTTCCGAGACGTCGTGCATGAGCTTAATGTAGGGGCAGCCTTGGAGGGCCAGTATCGAGTGCAGGGGAGTGAAGCGTCGATAGTCGTCGCTCTTCACGCCCCCGCTGACCGCCTTGAGCCATGCCCCTTCCCCGCCGACCTCGCCCATGACCGCCACGGCGTCTCCTGGCTCGGGCTCACCTATATCTCTGAGAGATTCACCGAAGCATGTGGCTGTGAGAAGCGGTATCTCCAGCCCATAGTACGTGGCGGTCTGGCCGGCGCACACACGTACCCCGTATCTCCTCGCCTCGTCGCCGAGGCTCTTCGCTATCAGGTGGCGCCGTCTAGCTCAGCCTCGCCCATTGGGAGGTGCGGCTGGACGCTTCTCCTGAATACCGCCTTGGATACTTTGCCTAGACCTAACTCGCCGGTCATCTCAATACCTTTTTCCTTGAACAGCCTAATAACTCCGAGCCTGCCCCTGAAGTTGCCCTCGCTCCCACGGCGACCGGGGTAAACCCCGTCATCACCCGCGAAAACGCGTCGCCTTGTAACGTGATTACCAAGCCTGTGGTGACAGGCCTTAAAAACCGTGGATGCTCAACATGGCGGGAAAGGTGAGAGACATGAAAGGTGAATGCCAAACAGACCACCCAGGACTCCCGCGTCGATGGACGCGTCGAAAAAAGTAAAGTGACCCTGCGCACCCTGAAATGGATGAAGCGCAGGGAAGAGAAAGCGGTTTTCATAACGGCCTACGACTACCCGACAGCCATGTACTCAGACGCCGCAGGCGTCGACATGATTCTCGTTGGAGACAGCGTCGCCAACACGACCCTAGGGTACAGGCACACAACCTCCGTTGACATGGAGGACATGATCAGGCACAGCGGAGCAGTGACGCGGGCCGTGGAAAGGGCCTTCGTGATAGGGGACATGCCGTACATGTCCTACCAGCCATGCGACGAGGCGGCGATACTCAACGCGGGGCGGTTCATAGCGGAGGCGGGCTGCGACGCCGTCAAATGCGAGGGAGGCGCCCGCGTCGCCCCGAGGATAAGGGCCATGGTGGACGCCGGGCTGGTGGTGATGGGCCACATCGGCTTGACTCCTCAGAGCCTCGGGCAGCTAGGAGGCTACAGGGTCCAAGGCAAGACATCGAGACAAGTGGAGGCGCTGACGGCGGACATCAAGTCCATCGAGGAAGCCGGGGCCCACTTCGTGCTACTGGAGGCTATGCCGCCGGATGTAGGAGGGGCTCTGAGGGACTCCGTAGAGATGCCCGTCTACGGGATAGGGGCTGGGCCCCACGTGGACGGGCAGCTGCTCATACTCCACGACGTGATCGGCATGCAGGACCCCCGGATACTGAAGAAGCCCCGCTTCGTGAAACGCTACGCCGAAGTTGGCTCGGTGATCTTTGACGCGGTCTCCCGCTACTCGGCGGACGTAAGGTCCGGCGTATATCCCTCCGAGGAACATTTCTACAGGGGATGACGGCTCCGTCACTCCTTTACTCACGTGTTACCCCGGATAATGCTGTTTATATTGGATTGTCTCATGAAGGTTAGCGCTTAAATACTTAGGGATTCATGGTAGAAGTGTATGGCTCTGGAAGTAACCACGGACTTGATCCTAGGAGTCAGCGCGCTAGCGGTCGCCGCCGTCGCAATATACATGTTCTTACGGGCGACGGGGGGCACAGGAGGCAGGCAGAGACGAGAAACCGGGTCCGGGTCAGAGCCACTGAACGTCGAGGTCGACCATTCTAGGCGCGTTAAGGTGCCTGAGCTGGAGAGAATCGCGAAGCGGGACCAGGTATCGGAAGCTAGAGGCAAGATACGCACCCTGGCGCTCCAACAGGAGATCACCACCATGGTGATGAAGAGGCTCTTCGAGGCTGAGGACAACGGCGAGATTAGCCGCGAGGAGCGGGAGCGCCTAAGCAAAGACTACGAGACCGAGATGGATCAGATCACAGAGGAGCTGGAGCGGGCGGAGCTCATAGTGAGCCTCAGCGAGCTTGAGGAGATAAGAACCGATCTGATCAAGCAGTTCCAGGAGACGCTGGCCGACACCCAGAGCAAGATCGACATGATTATAGGCGAGCTCCAGATAGAGCCGCCGAAGCCGGCTGAACAGGAGCCAGAAGAGGAGCCGAAGCCCAGACCTAAGAGGCCGAGGAGGCGGCGTCCAACGCCAGAGCCCGAGGAGGAAGCCGAGGAAGAGGAAGAAGAGGAGGAAGAGGCTCGGGGCAGGGACACCGTCGAGGACCGGCTCAACAAGCTCAAGGAGGACGTCCTCAAGGAGCTCGAGGAGCTTGACCGTCTGGAGCTTGAGGCGTAGAAATGGGTTGGAGAGCCGAGGCCAAACGCAGGGCGGCGGAGAAGGCCGTCGAGCACGTCGAGAGCGGGATGGTGCTCGGCCTGGGAAGCGGATCCACGGCGGCCGAGGGCATTAGGGCTCTAGGCGAGAAGCTCAGAGCCGGCGAGCTCACAGACGTCAAGGGCGTACCCACCAGCTACCAGGCTATCCAAGAAGCCGTTAAAGCCCGCATCCCCCTTACGACGCTGGACGAGCACCCCGAGCTAGACCTAGGCTTCGACGGCGCAGACCAGCTGGACCGCCGCCTCAACGCCATAAAAGGCGGCGGCGGAGCACTGCTCAGGGAGAAGATAGTGGCTAGCTGCTGCAGACATTACATATTGGTCGCGGACGAGTGCAAGCTGACTGAAAGACTCGGCGAGGGCCAGCCCGTCACGTTAGAGGTCCACCCCATAGCTGTGACCCCTGTGCTCCGGAGGCTGGAGACCATGGGAGCCGAGGCGGCTGTGCGGCAGGCCGTGGGCAAGCTGGGTCCCGTGGTGACGGACAACGGTAACAACCTGGTTGACGCCGTTTTCGGCTATATCGAGGACCCCCGGGCGTTGAACGGGAGGCTGCACGGCGTCCAGGGGATACTGGAGACGGGGCTCTTCATCGGGTACGCCGACCACGCATACATAGGAACAGAGGGCTCGGTGTACAGGCTGGGCAAGTAGGTTCGAGGCGTTAAATACCCGTAGCCATTCTATCTTCCCATGTCTTTCGCGGACCTTGTGTTCATAAACGGGCCCGTGGTCACGATGGACGCCGCGCGAAGATTAACGGAAGCCGCGGCCGTCAAGGACGGCAGGGTTGTGGCCGTCGGCTCAGGGCCAGAGGTGGAACCGATGATCGGGCCCAGTACCGAGGTGATCGACCTCGAAGGCCGGGCGTTGACGCCAGGGCTGGTTAACACCCACGACCACATGCTGGAGCAGGGCATCTCGTCGACGTTCGTCGCCGACATAAGGTACCCCAAGGCGAAGAGTATCAGGGACATCCAGAGAATTATGGAGGACAGGGTCAGGGAGGCGTCCCCGGGCCAGTGGGTGCTGGGCCACGCCTGGGACGAGACCCTGCTGGAGGAGAGGCGGTTCCCCACACGGCGTGACCTCGACTATTTCAGCTCCGATAACCCCGTCTACGTTAAACGGGTGTTCCAGATGGGTGTCGCCAACACTAGGGCGCTTGAGATCGCGGGGATAACAAGGGACACGCCCGATCCCGAGTTCGGCGCCATAGAGAGGGACGAGGGCGGGGAGCCTACCGGGCTGCTGAGGGGGAGGGCTACATCGCATGTAACCGACGCCATAGAGTGGACGCTCGAGGACAAGGAGAGGGCCATCAGGCAAGCGTGCAGAGACTACCACTCGGTGGGGTTCACCACCCTCATCGAGCCGGGGCTCATGGCCGACGACATAGAGGCTTACAGGAGCAGCCACGCCAAGGGTGAGCTGTCCATACGGACGCTCATACAGGTTGGCTTCCTCAGGAGCCTCGACGAGGCTAGGTGGGCGGTAGAGAACTACTCTGTGGGCGGCGACGACTTGCTCAGGATAGTCGGCCTCAAGATGGCGGTCGACGGGGGAGTCGGCCCTAGGACCGCTCTCTTCTACGAGGGCTACAGGGACAGGCCGGAGGTGCACGGCGTCCAGATGATAGAGCAAGAGGAGCTCAACGAGATGGTGCACCTGGGACACGTCAACGGGTTTCAGGTGGCCATCCACGCAATCGGCGACAAGGCCATCGACGTGGCCGCTGAGGCATACAAGTACGCTCAGAGGATCACGCCGAGGCGTGACCCGAGGCACCAGATCGTGCACTGCTACTTCCCGTCCGGGGACGCCCTAGGCAAGATCGAGGAGCTGGGCGTCATGGTGAACACCCAGACGCCGTTCCTGTACTTCCTGGGCGACAGCTTCCTTGAGGCGCTTGGGGCTGAGCGCTGCGAGGAGTGCATGCCGATGAAGACGCTTAAGGAGCGAGGGATACCCGTGGGGGTAAGCCACGACGCCACGGTTACTCAGCCTCTGCCCAGCGTGGGGCTCTACGCCAGCGTCACCCGCAGGTCGATCAGGGGCGCTTCTCTGGGCGTGGTGGAGGCGGTTACCGTGGAGGAGGCGCTGAGCTTCTATACTGTGCCGGCGGCACTGCACACCTTCATGGAGGACGAGGTGGGGAGCATCGAGGTGGGGAAGTACGCGGACTTGGCGGTCTGGAACTTCAACCCGCTGGACGCGGAGCTCGAACGGCTGCTGGACTGGGAGTGCCAGATGACATTCGTCGGCGGTAAACGAGTGTTCAACCGAGAATAACGTTTAAAACACCCTCGGGGTGCTATGTGTTTGGTTGCCGGGTTCTCCTAGCCTGGCAGGGAGCTGGCCTGCTAAGTCAGTGCGGTTTACCGCGCGAGGGTTCAAATCCCTCACCCGGCGCCATATGTTTCCCTCATATAAGCAAACCCAAAACAATATCACGAGAGCCATAAATACGAACTCAACGCGCTAAAGGGAAACGATTACAAGCTCACTAGACCCCGTGAGACTATATTCTTGGAACCGCATCTAAATATAAATAACCAGACAGCTAGCTTGTATATGGTGGTGTTTTGTCCGCGGAGAGGGCGTTCCTCATGGATATACAGAGCAAGGTGAACGAGATGGACAGAGAGATCAAGGCCATGGCCCGAGACATCCAGGAGATCAAGAGGATAGTCCAGACGATTCTAGGCAGCATGTAGCCGCTTAGTCCAAGGCCACCGATAGTTCGTTGAATATCTCCAGCACGAGTTCCATCTGCTTCAGGTACTGGTTCGTGGTGAGCAGCTCATACTTGTAGACCTCTGAGACGCTCCGAGAAAGCTCCATTATCTTGTCCTTCACTCCGGGGCGCCCTGAACCACCCAATCCGTGGTCCGATTCGTTGACCATCATATTCATCACGGTTTGCAGTGGTTCTCGGCATATAAGGGCGACTCAAGTGTCATGATGACGTGAAACAATCGCTAAAAGTACTCACAATACGTGACTATCAAGCCGCGGATAGCATCAACCTTTCAAGCGTCGAGCCCCAGCTATTAGCCATGGTCAAGGTAGACGAGTTCCTTGTGGAGCGCTGGATGAACGAGTACGAGCACGACGTGGAGGTCAACATGGCTGAGACGTGCGTCAAGCCCTTCACCCTCCGCGAGTTCCTGGATTTCACCGGCCGCCCTGCTTACATGGAAGAGATCATGGACAGACGGCTCACCTACGGCTGGATAGAGGGGAGCCCCGAGCTGAGGGAGGGCATCGCCGGGCTCTACGTAGACGTGGACCCCGGCGACGTGCTGGTGACCGGCGGCGCAATCGAGGCCAACTTCAACAGCTTCTACAGTCTCGTAGAGCCGGGGGACGCCGTGGTCTCCGTCTACCCAGCCTACCAGCAGCTCTACAGCGTCCCCAAGAGCTTCGGCGCAACGATAAAGCAGCTCAGGCTTCTCCCCGGGAACAGGTGGCTCCCCGACTTGGAGGAGCTCAAATCGCTGGTGGACGGGGAAACGAAGATGATAGTGATAAACAACCCCCACAACCCCTGCGGCAGCCTCATAGACGCCCCCACACTAAGAGCCATATGTGAGGTCGCTGAAGACTTCGGCGCCTACGTACACAGCGACGAGGCGTACAGGGGCCTCTACATGGACCCAACCGACAGGGTTCCCAGCGTCGTGGACATTTACGACAAAGGCATTGCCACGGGTAGCTTCAGCAAGCCCATAAGCCTCACGGGCCTCAGGTTGGGCTGGATCACCGCGGACCACGAGACCGTCCACCAGCTCAAGCTGCGTCGGGACTACACCACCATAAGTAAAGGCATGATCGACGACGCCCTTGGGGCCCTCGCCATAAAGCACATAGACAGTATACTGGAGCGAAACAACGGGATTATCAAGGCGAACCATAGGCTCCTCGACGAGTGGATACGAGGCGAGCCCCTCATTGACTGGGTCCCGCCTCAGGCGGGCAGCGTGGGCTTCATGAGGCACCACCTAGACGCCGCCGCGTCGGACATCTGCAGGGAGCTCATAGAAGAGAAGAGCACCTTCATGGTGCCCGGCGACTGCTTCGGGTTCAGCGACCACATCCGCATTGGCTACGGCAACGACGCCGAGGTGCTGAGGGAAGGCCTAGACAGGTTCAAGAGCTACCTCGATGAGCGTAGGTGAGCCGCGTCGAAGCCCAGGGTCGTCGTTAGCCGCTGCCTCGGCTTCAACGCCTGCAGATGGAACGGGGAGATCGTGAGCAGCGATGAAGTAAACAAGCTTAGAGACTGCGTCGATTTCATAACGGTCTGCCCAGAGCAGGACATCGGGCTAGGCGTCCCCAGGAAACCCATAGACCTCGTTCATGTCAACGGCGTAGTCAGTGTGATCCAGAGCGAGACGGGGAGAGACCTGACAGCCAAACTCAAGGAATTCTCCGAAACCTTTCTCGAAAAACATGGAAAAGTCGACGGGTTCATACTGAAGAGCAGTTCGCCATCATGCGGACACAGGACCACCACGATTCGGAACGGCTCCACGGTGAACCTAGGCTCAGGCGTCTTCGCTTCATGCGTGGAGAACTGTTACCCGGATCACGCCATAATCGACGAGGAGGAGCTGGAGAATATTGGCGCAGAGGCCTTCCTACGACTTCTCGCCGCCTCCTGATCTCCTGTATGTTCCTTTTAGCATCGCGATCTGCCCGTTGTGGTGGATGAGCTCGGCGAGAAGGTGGAACAGCAGCCCCTTCCTGTCCATCTCTCTCCCCCACATGATAAGAGGCGAAGCCAGCGCCGCGTCGGTGGTCTCTGAGAGCCCCTCGCTGATGATCGCGTATGCCTTATCCAAGTCGCCCAGCAGCTCGTCAACGCTGTGTGGCTGCTCCTGGTAGTCGTCGTCCCAGCCACCAGGCTTTACGGTGCCATGCAACGCTTGGGGCGCTAACACGTAGCCGATCCTGGCCATGTGGGTTAGTGTCCACTTGATGGTGTTGGCGCCTCTGCAAGGCGTCCAGCTCAACTCTTCGTCCGATAGATCATCAACAGTTCCCCTTATCCGCTGGAAGATGTATTCAACGTGTTCCTTCATGAGATCTGTCTGCGTGTCCATGTTGAGTAGAGGCGGTCCTCAACCATTTATCGGTTCCCTATCGCCGTCTCGACCTCTTGTCTGAACTCTGGTGTTCTCCAGTAGCTCTTTATGGGTCTCTGGTTGACTATGACCAGCTCGTTCCCCCGTCTAGAAGACTCTAAGGGATTCGTCCACATGTTAATTATCTCGACGGGGTAGCCCGGCTCGATCTCATGGATCAGTCTCTTCACGCCTTCGGCGAAGCCGACGCTGTACTCGCAGTTCACGTTGTAGAAGACCACCGCCTTCTTTGCGTCTTCATCAAGGGGGGTGTACACCGTCCTTTTCCTCGGCTCGTACTCGCCGTGTATCTCTAGGTACATCTCGCCGTCGCCTTCCTTGAAGCCGTTCCTATTGTAAAACTCCTTGAGGTCGAGGCCCTCGCCGGTTGAGAAGGGCTCAGTAACTAGGAACCGGCATGGCTCGCCCCGTAGGCTCTCTACGCCTTCTCTCGCCTCCTTCACAAGGTCTTCGAGAAGGGCCGACCCGGCGCCTTCGCCGTGGACCCTTGAGTAGACACACTCGATGCGTACTACGCCCCCGCGGCTTCCCGCGATGTAGGGCAGCGCCGCCTCTGGGTAGTACATCATCTGGGAGACCGGCCGGCCGTCAAGGTAAGCCACCTTCGTGAAGGGCCCATGTTCTCTGAGGGTCTCCCTCAACCAAGTCTCCCTCAGCCGCCTGCCCTCCATGAGCTTGGACCCTGGCTCGGCGTCGGGGCTGCACACCTGGAACACGTCCCCGAAGCCCCCCTTCACGGCCTTCACCTCTATCATGGAACTCGTTCTATGAGGTGACGACGTCACTGATAATCTTTAACAGTCTCACGAGACAGGTGTAGATTATTGGGTGGACGAGTTGGCTGACATATGGGGGTGGATGGGCGACCTTGTGGCGTCCTACGGCTACGCCGGCGCGTTCCTCATAAGCATCTTCGGCAACTTCACCGTCTTCTTCCCGGTGCCCTTCGTCCTAACAATCTACGCATTCGGCGCCACCCTCAACCCCCTCATCCTTGGGCTGGTGTGCGGCGTGGGCTCGACCGTCGGCGAGTTCTCCGCGTACCTCATAGGCCGAGGCGGCCGCAGAGTCATAGACGACAGGTATGGGGAGCGCCTCGAGACGGCCAAGCTCCTCGTCCAAGAGTACGGGATGGCCGTCATATTCGCCTTCGCGGTGCTGCCGCTCCCAGACGACCTGATACTCATACCCCTCGGTATGCTCCGGTACAGCCTGAAGAAGGCGATGATCGCCATGTTCTTCGGGAAGACCATCATGTGCGTCGCGGTCGCCTACGCGGGCCGGTACAGCTACACGTTCATCAGGGACGTCTTCGCGTCCAGCGGCGTCGTGGGGGGGCTCGCGTCCACACTACTCCTCGCGGTAATAGTCTACGCTATGATAAAGATCGACTGGGCCAAGTACGTCGACGTCAAGAAGCGCTAGAGTTAGTGATCAACAGATCGTGGCCCTTGGACCTGCTGGACACCTTGCTGCTTATCATCCTAAGCGTACTCACCTTGTCCAGCTTGAACCCGGTGCCCCCGTAGAGCCTCCTCACGAGATCGGTATCCGAGTTGCTCTGGACGAAGACCACGCCACGGGCATCCAGCTCGACGCACATGTCCCTCAGCCTCCGCTGGTCCTCCTCGGTGAACCCTCCCGCCGAGTAATCGGTGAAGTGAGCGGTCCTGCTGGCCGGCACGTAAGGCGGATCAAGGTAGCACAGGTCCCCGGCCTCAGCCGTCTCCAGGAGGTAGAGGAAGTCCCCGCAGCGGATATCCACTTCTCTGAGTAGCTTGCTCGCCTTCATTATGCGCCTTGGATGGACGATGGTGGGTTCCTTGTACCTACCGAAGGGCACGTTGAACTCGCCCTTGGAGTTGACCCGGTATAGGCCGTTATAGGCCGTCTTGTTCAGGTAGAGAAAAAGAGCGGCGTCCTCGACGGGGTCTACCGGGTGTTCGTTGAACCGTCGCCGGTGGCGGTAATACTCTTCTTTGTCGTAGTTGTAGCCGCCGGCTACGCGAATGAGTTTCTCCGGGCTGTCTCTTACCACCCTGTAGAAGTTCATGAGACGCGGGTTTATGTCGTTGACGCTGCCTCTCTCCGGCTCCAGGCTGAAGAACACGGCTCCTCCCCCCATGAAAGGCTCATGGTAGGGGCGTGCAGGATGATCGCCGGGGAAGAAGCCCAGTATCCTCTCCACGAGGCTACGCTTCCCGCCAGCCCACTTGAGGAGAGGACGCACCCTACGGGCACCTAGAGAGCTGTGAAGCCGTCAACCGTCTCCTTGTCGAGCCTCTTAACGAGCTCTATCACGAGGCGCACGGCGTTCTCAGTGTCCTTCAGGCTCAGGAGGCCGACGTGGCTGTGGATGTGCCTCGTGGGCACAGTGAGCACCACGGTTGGGCAGCCCGCCCTGTTCATGTGGATGCGGCCAGCGTCGGTGCCTCCGCCAGCCATCTGGCTCAACTGAAGCGGTATCTGCGCCTGCCTCGCCGTCTCTATGACGAACTCCTTGAACGGCTGGTTGGGGATCATGCTCCTGTCATAGGTAACGAGCCCCGGCCCCTTCCCCATCTTGGTCAACGCCTCATGGGGTTTGATGCCTGGGACGTCCCCAGCGATGTCCACCTCAAGCACGATGGCAACGTCTGGGTCTACCCTGTGGGCTATGGTCTGAGCACCGCGTAGACCCACCTCCTCTTGAACGGTGGCGGCGCCTACCACGGTGTTGGGGTGCATGATGCCTTGCTCTTTCACCCTCCTCATGGCCTCCATGGCGACGAAGGCGCCTATCCTGTCGTCGAACGCCTTGGCCATGGCCACCTTGTCGTCGCGTATTAGGCTAAACGGGCTCCAAGGAACCACGGGGTCGCCCACCTTGATCCCGGCCTCCTCCACCTCCTCCTTCGAGGATGCGCCGATGTCTATGTACATGTCCTTCTTCTCTACCATCTTCTTGCGTTCGTCCTGTGGAAGTATGTGGGGGGGCTTGGACGCTATCACGCCGTGGATGTCTCCGTTGCTTCCCCGCACCACGACGCGCTGGGCTAGAAGAACCTGGTCCCACCAGCCGCCGAGCGGGTTGAAGGTCAGGTACCCTTCTTTGGCGATGGAAGACACGATGAACCCCACCTCGTCGGTGTGACCCGCCAAGAGTATGGTGGGGCCTTCACCCTTCAGGCTGAAGGCCACAGTACCGAGCTTATCGGTCAGCACCTCGTCCGCCATGGGCTCCACGTAGGCTTTCACTATGGAGTTGACTTCGCGCTCGAAGCCGGATGGGCCGAAGGCCTCCATCATCTCCTTCATTATTCCTAGGGCTTTCTCGTCAAGCATGTGTATCGCTCTATACTGTGCCGCGCATTGTTTTAGGGTTATCCTCGGAGGCGGGCGTCGTTTGAGGGCGTTTTATATGTTTGCCTTAATGGCGTAACGTTGGCGCACGTGTTGATACGGAGGTGTAACGGTATAAGAGTAAACCGTGTTGTATCGCCGAAAGTTAATGCATATGTGTAACAAAGCGGGGGCGGCGAGGACGTTCGGACCCAGCTACCGTAATATTGATACAAAGGAATAAATGTACATGGCCTCTATAACTGCATTTTAATGAAATTGACGCATGTTGAATGACTGAGAGGTTTTATATGTTTGTCAGGCTCAAAAGTTGATTAACCGGGGTGGAGCTTGGCTAGCGGTCGGCCGTCGTCCCTCGTTGCCGTTGGGGCGTCCCGCTCCGGTAGCCCATATTAATTCTTCGCGGGAGAGCCTTACTGTTCCTCGGGAGCCCAGCGCCCACTAGCCAGCCCTAGTTTAATCCGCCAGTAAACCCATTAAAAAAACTATTCTTACATTAGATGAGAATAACTTGATTTTCAATAAAATAAATAAAATAAGTAAAATATTTACAAAAAAAGGTGAAAAAAGATCCATATTCTTACGCACTCACGGCTCAAAAAGCGATAAACCCTCTTTTTACACCTCCATATCACCCTCGACGCCCGAGGGGAGAGATGCAAATAGGTCCACCTGCCCAAAATCAAGCCCAGCGACATGGGCGCCCTCCAGACCATCAGACAACGGTCAACCAACTCGACGGCTAAATGCATCGGCTGGGGGCGAAGAACCTATCCCATGAGCATCAGAACCTTCCGAGCCGTAGTGAGGTAGCCGCTGTGCCCAATCATAACTGTCCTCGGCCTCGTCCTGCCGTGGGCGACCGTGATGTTCCTCAGCAACAGCTCCACGGTCTCCGCCTCTATGAACGGGTGGTCTTTCAGCGCGTCCACCGTCTTCATGACCTGCTCGATGGTGGGGCTGAACGACAGGAAGACGCCGCTGCCGGCGAGGGCCTCCCAGGCTTGGGGCACCACGAGCCACGGCGTCGCCATGTCCAGCGCCACCGCGTCCAGGTCCGTCTCCGGCACGCCTTCCGTGACGTCGCCGAGCCTCATGTCCACGTAGGGCATGAGCCCCGACCGCTCGATGTTGCCGCGCGCGGTCTCCATGTGCCTCTCCACGACCTCGTAGGTGATGACCCTGCCCTCGGGCCTCACTGCCTCGGCTAGGGCCATGGTGAGGGCTCCGCTGCCCGTCCCCGCCTCCAAGACTCTTGAGCCTGAGCCGATGCCGAGCTGGAAGAGTATGTACCCTATGTCCTTCGGGTAGAGTACCTGGGTCCTGCGGTCCGTCTTGAGAACCCTGTCCCTGACCAAGGGCTTTAACGCGTAGAACTTGACGCCTAGGCTGCTGGCGACCACCGACCCGTAGGGCTCGCCTATGAGGTCGCCCAGCTCGATGTATCCCCTATGGGTGTGGAACTGTTTACCCTCCTCCACCCTCACCTTGTAAGTTCGTTTGGCGTCTAGGTAGAGTATCACCTCGTCTCCTTCACGTATCAGCGTCATCGCCCCATCATAGTCGCTCTGGAATAAAATCCCTACCACGGAAGGCATCAACTTATAGCGTAGAATAGGGACAGGGGTTAACATGAAGGACCTTGAGGAGTTCAACGAGTTCAGGAAGAGGATGAACGAGGTCATCCTCGGCTGCGGCCACCTTGGGTTGAAGCGTTTCTGGGCGCTGGACAGCCGCGCCTATGAGCCGAACCACCTGGATGAGAAGACTTTGGAGCTACTGGGGCTCGCTACGAGCATGGTTCTCCGGTGCGACGACTGCGTCACCTACCATGTCATCCGTTGTATCCAACTGGGCTTCACGGACGAGGAACTCCACGACGCCTTGAACGTGGCTCTCGTGGTGGGCGGCAGCATAACAGTGCCCCACATCAGAAGGGCTTTCGAGACCATGGAGCGGTGCAGGGAGCTTCAGGAGACAGACCCCCGGCTGGAGAGCCTCCTGTAGCCACCCGACACTTATTTAACAGTCAACAATATCTAAAAGATGGATGGGGGTCAGAGGCAGCCTAAGGGGCTTCGTCGAGAGCAGAGCCAGCCTTGTGGTATTAGTCGCCGCGCTAACCGCCAGGCTTGCGGTGTGGCTTTTTATCCCTTTGGACTGGAACTGGGACAGCTACCACCACTGGCAGATAAGCTACCTGAGCCTCAGGATAGGGTTCTCGGGCTGGCGGCTCTGGGACCTGAACGGCTGCGAGTATTTCTGGGGAATGGTGCCGCATCTGGTCCAGTCCGCGCTGATGGGAGTTCTAGGTACATCTTCCCTGCTCCCCTACAGGATTCTTAACACGGCGCTGGGTGGACTGAACTCGGTTCTCGTATGCGGGATAGGGGAGAGGTTCTATTCCAAGAACACTGGGCTGGTGTCCGGCCTGCTCTTCGCGGTGTTCCCGGTGGCCGCCGTTTTCGACGCCGTGGCTATGCAGGATACGCTTGCACTTACCTTTCTCCGCGTGTCGCTTCTCTCCTTTAGAGAGAACCCGTTTTGGTCGGGGACCGCGTTGGCGCTTGCTGGGCACAGCCGTATCGAGCTCATGGCTGTGGGCTTCATCGTGTTGTTTGGGTACTGTCTTCGTGAGAGGCTGTACACGGAGAGCCTGCCCTACGTGGTGGGCTGGCTGCTGGTAATGATGGTCTTCGGTTTCCATCTGTACGCCCAGACGGGTAACCCGCTGTATCCCCTGTACATGAGCCTCTACAACGTGTTCGGTGGGTGGGAGCCCGGCAACCAGGGCAAGACGTTCCTGGGGCTCATGTCGAGATGGGTGCTGTGGAAGCTGAGCGTGTGGCCCCGCAAGCCCACGGGGCTCATCATACTATCGCTAGGGGTGTCGGCTGCCATAATGGTGCCCCGGATGGCGCGGAGGAAGTGGAAGAGGTATCAGCCTCAGCTCTACCTTCTGGCCTCCGCGGCGGTGCTAACACCCATATTCCTCACCTACCTGGGGGCGGACCGGGACAGCCTATTGATCATGCTGAGGATGGTGACCTCGGTTGTTGCCCTGGGGCTGCCGGTCGCTGTGCATTTCTCACATACCTCGCTGCTGAAGCCTTTCCCCGAACTAGATTTGAAGCCGGTGCACATGGTCGCTGCCCTGTTCCTAGTCTCCTATCTCTGGTTCCTGCCGGCGTACGTCGGGTTCCAGGCCTACACGGAGGAGGCGTTCGTTTCTGCTGACACGGTGCACGGTCTCTATGGCGGGGGAACCATCGGATGTGACTACCCCACCATAAACTACAGGCTCGTGCACGTGTGGGGCGTCGAGCCGGGAGCCTTGCTGGGGAACCACTACTCGCCCCAATACTACGGCGTGGATGAGCCTCTTGCGTACGCAGAGTGGCTTAAGCAGAACGACGTAACCATCTGGCTCAAGACGGATTTCAGGGGCGAGCCGGTTTTGGACGTGGTTCAGACTAACTATCCCGATCTGTTTGAACGGCTGTACGGGGAAGGCTACACAGTTGTGTATGGAGTAGACCAGGGTAGGCTAGAGTCGATCCTGGGCGGAGGGAACAGCTAAAAACCGTGTCCCCCCCACATACCTCTATTGAGGAGGAGCCATGTCGAGGTATAGAGACCTAGGGGTAGACGTGAGGAAGCCGGGCATCGACCGTTTCAAGGAGGCGGTGGAGAACCTGTACCCGGGCGCATTCTGCGTCGTCCAGCGTGACCCGGATGACCCGGAGACTGGGCTTGTCACTCACACGGACTCGGCTGGGAGCAAGCCCATCCAGGCTTATCTCCACTACAGGGAGACAGGCGACCCGTCGTGGTTCGAGGGGTTGGCGCAGGACGCGCTGGCCATGAACGTGAACGATCTCCTCTGTGTCGGCGCCTCCCCCGTCACGTTCGTGGATTATGTGGCGTTCAACACGCTGGAGATCGACAGGCTGCACCTGCTACCGGCGTTGGCGGAGGGCTTCGCAGTCTGCGTTGACACGTTGAAGACTGAGGGCGTCGATCTATTGTTCGCCGGCGGCGAGACCGCGGACCTCCCTGACCTGTTGAGGACGTTGGATGTCTGCGTAACCATCTTCGGCCGCGCCAGGCTCAGCGAGTTCGTCACCGGCGACAGGGTTGAGCCGGGGGACGCTATAATCGGCCTCAGGAGCGGCGGCACGGTGAGCTACGAGGAGGGGCTTAACAGCGGCATCATGAGCAACGGCCACACGCTGGCGCGGACCACACTCATGAAGCCGGGGTACGTCGAGAAGTACCCAGAGATAAGCCACCCATCCAGGGGGAGGTACAGGGGCAGGTTCAGCCACGACGACCACCTGGACGAGCTGGGGATGACCGTGGGGGAGGCGCTCCTCAGCCCGACCCGACTCTACGCGCCCATCGCAAAGAAGGTGCTGAAAGAGGTGGGGCTTGGTGTCCACGGCATGGTCCACAACACGGGGGGCGGCCAGACCAAGTGCATCCGCCTAGGAAGTGGCGTCAGGTACGTAAAGGATCGGCTTCCCGAGCCTGACCCCATCTTCAAGCTCATACAGCGGGAGGGCGGCGTTGAGTGGCGTGAGATGTACCAGGACTTCAACATGGGCGTCGGATACGAGTTCATGGTGACACCTGAGGACGCCGATGCGGTGTTATCGATCTGCGAGGGCTACGGCATCGGCGCTCAAGTGGTTGGGAGATGCGAGAGATCTGAGAAGGGGAACGTCCTAGACATTACCAGTGAGTACGGCAGGTTCAGGTATTCCTAGTTGGCCTCAGTGTAACTCTGATTCATCACGGTTCAACCTAATGCCTTTACATCATCGGCCAAGAGTGCAAACGAGTGCCCCGCTTTAAACAGTATCGGAAAAGGGGCTACTCGATCCTGATCTCGGTCCCCGCGTCGTCTCTCTGTCTCTTCCTGAACACGATCTCCAGGACGCCGTTGGTGTACGTGGACTTGGCGCTCCTCTCGTCCACCTCCACCGGGAACTCAAGCTCCTTGTAGTACTTCCGTATAGGGTTGTCCACACTGATGGTGAGGCCATGGTCCGTGGCCCTCAGCCTTATCTCGTTCTTCTCGACGCCGGGGAGCTCCGCCAGTACCTTCACGGTGTCGTCGTCCTCGATGAGGTCCACGAGGGGCTCCCTTCTATCAGTGAGATTCAGCGGAGCCCCGCCCTCGCCTGTGAGCCCGGGCTTCATGTTCCCGAACTCCCTTATCACCGGTTTGCCGTCGGGGCCTATCTTGACGCTGTACCCGTAGACGAAGGGCCCGTACTCCCTGCGTACCGAGCCGTCAGGCAGCCTGCGCTCCCTGTACATGTCCTCGGGCATCATGTTCTCCATGTCCTTGAACGCCTCGGCCATCTCCTTCTCCATCTCCTCGATCAACCTGTCGATGTCACCGAAGATGCTGCACCTGCGTCCGAACCGCTTGAA
>CAYFYM010000152.1:0-11269 GCA_964347405.1 uncultured Candidatus Bathyarchaeia archaeon
TTCAGGTCGGCGGCGGCGATGACGTCGTATTGGTTGAGTAACTCGACGGTCTCCTGAACCGTCTCGATCTTCTCGGATGGAATATGGCTGCTCATCGTCTTCACCTAGTACACCTTGACGGCTTCGCCCATAGTCAGCTTCAGGAACACGTTCCTCACGTTACCGAAACCGCGCTTCGTCACCCGGGTCAGGTTCGTCATCACCGCCTCGATGTTCTGCGCGACATCCTCGTCGCTCATCTCCTCCTTTCCGACTATGCAGTGGACGAAAGGCTTGTCCCTACTACGCAGTATGACAGTGCTGCGCTCACGCTCGATTATGTTGTCTATGGGCGCCTGAGGCGGCACGGGGGTGGGCATCTTCCCTTTTGGCCCAAGTATCGGCCCCGCGACGCGGCCCACCGTCGGCATCATGGGCGCCTCGGCGACGAACGTGTCATAGTCCTTCAATGCTTTCTTGGCTGCCTTCTTGTCCGTCGCGAGCTGATCAAGTTCAGTGGGCTCTATCACGGCGTCGGCTCCCGCCCTCCTTGCCCTCAGCGCGAGGTCGCCCGAGGCGAAGACGAGCACCTTCCGGGCGCCCACCCCGTTGGGGAGCAGGACCCGGATGTTTACCCTGTTGTCAGGCCTGTTCATGTCGAGCTCCCTGAGGTTCACGGCGAGGTCGAAGCTCTGCTCGAAGTTGCGAGCCGGGGCTGCCTCCCTAGCCTTCTCAACTGCTTCAAGTATCTGTTCCCTTGGGAGCGACATTTATGGTTCCTCTCAATCTCACCAGAGATAGGTTATAAAGGTTTATTCGGCCTGCGCCAGCTGCTCGTCGTACTCGCCGGCCTGGATGGCGTCCTGAACTTCCTTGGCGTGATGGCCTTCGACGGTGACGCCGGCGCTCTGGCACGTCCCCAGCACCTCACGGACAGCCTTCTTCAGGCTCGCCGCGTATATGCCTTCCCGCTTCTTCTTGGCGATGTCTATTAGCTGGTCGAATCTGATGTCGGCGGCATAATTGATGTTGGGCTCCCCCGACCCCTTCTCGATGCCGGTGGCCTGGCTAATCAGCGCGAACGTGGTTAGCATGCCCACCTTGACCGAGAAAGCCCTCGTGTCGGTGTCGACCACAACGTCCACTGGGACAGGCAGCCCGTCGTACTCAGCCGTCTCCTCGTTGATCTTGTTGACGATGGCCATTATGTTTACGCCCATGGGGCCCAGCGCCGGGCCTATGGGCGGGCCACCCGTGGCCTTGCCCCCGTTTACTATAAAGTTGAATGTCTTCTCTACCATTAAATCTGCACTCCTTTAAGCTCCCTCACGTAGTCGGCGTGAACCGTAATAGGCAGCGTGAACGCGGCCTCGAGTATCTCGATGGTGACCTCCTCCTTGCCGACGTCAACCCTCACCACCCGGGCCTGCATCCCCTTGAACGGTCCAGCTATCACCTCCACCAAGACCCCCTCATCAAGGCCTTCTACCACAGGCTTGATCTCTATGTAGTGGTCCACTTCTTCCGGGCTGATGGTGCCCTGCACGCGTTCACGCGTGTGACGCATGCCCCTGATGAGCTCATCCACCGTGTGGGGTCTCTCGGCCTCGACTATTATGTATCCCTTCAGCTCCGCCGGCGCAAGTATGGCCGCTATAGGCAGCTTCTCAACCTTGGCCTTGTCCGACAGCATCTGGGCTACCGTGCGCTCCTGGCCGTTGGTTACCTTCACCGCGTATAGAGATGTTCTCATGGCTCTTTCGGACAACTAGACCACGCCCAATGCACCATGCTCTGTATGGCGCAGAGATATTAATATTGCTGAAAGAAGCCGCTTAGGGAAGAAATATAAAACGCGGCCATGGAATATGGGTGAAAGGTGTATAATTTGGGGTTCGCGTCGGCCTTGAAGTCCCTGGTCATGGAAAAGACCCACGACCTCTCGCTGCTGATCTTCGAGTTCGAGGAGGTCTTCGTGGTCGCGGTCGGGTTCATGATCGTACTGATCTACCTGTTCTACGTCAAGTACCCGTACAACAAAGACATCCAGTAAGACACGGATATTTTTTACTGGCTATACTCCGGTCCCGCCCTGAAGCGTGACCGAGATGAGCCTCACAAGGAAACCTACGGCCCCCAGGACGCCTATGCCGGCGAACACGATCTTGATGCTCATCCAGTAGGTCTCCCAGTCCGGCCGCGTGAGAGTCCTCATAAGCCTGTCAGCGTTCCGGAAGAACTCGTTAAGCCCCATAGTTTCCAACCTATCAAACAATGTTCTCTAGTTAAAGTTTACGCATCTCCTAGAAGCCTCTCCGCGAACCACTCCGCGTCGAAAGGCTGCAGGTCGTTGTACCCCTGACCGACGCCCACGTAGATGACAGGCTTGCCGGTCAGGTAGCTGACGCTCAGGCTGCTGCCTCCCTTGGCGTCCGCGTCTACCTTGGTTAGCACAGCGGCGTCGAAACCGACGCGGTCGTTGAAGGTCATGGCCTGCTCCGTGGCGTCGTTGCCTATGAGGCTGTCCAGTATCATCACGGTGAGGTCTGGCTGGACCACCCGCTTCATCTTCTGGAGCTCGTCCATGAGGTTCCGGTTCGTCTGCATGCGTCCAGCGGTGTCGATCAAAACCGCGTCGATGCCTCGGGCCTTGGCGTGCTCGACGGCGTCGAAGCCCACCGCCGCGGCGTCGCCGCCGTACCTGTGCTTGATTACCCTGACGCCGAGTCTTCTCCCATGCTCCTCCAGCTGCTCGATGGCGCCCGCCCTGTATGTGTCCGCCGAGGCAAGCACCACGGTGAACCCCTTATCCATGAGCAGCCTGGCCATCTTCGCGATGGTGGTGGTCTTCCCCGTGCCGTTTATCCCTATGAACATGACGACGAACGGCTCGCCCCTCGCCTTGGCCTCGGCCACGAGCTCAAGCAGAACCACTCTGCCCGATCCGCCCATCACAGACTCCAGCGACGCCTTGAGGGATTCATGGATAAGCCTGGACTTGTCCCCAAACCTGGGCGCGTCCTCCCCTAGAAGCCTCTCCTTCAGCTCGCTACAGACCTTCTCCGCGACCTCGACAGAGACGTCGTTACCTATGAGCTGAAGCTGCAGGTCCCAAAGGATCGGGTCCAGATCCTTCTCCGTCAGCCCAGCGCTGTTGATCCTGTTGACTATGCCTTTGAGTCCCTGGCGGAGCTTCTCGAACACTACCGTGCACCCTGGACGGCGTTCTGGATCTCCATGGATAGCCTTTCCGCCATTCCCTGATGGGACTCGAGCTGGGCGAGTATCTGGCTTAGCTGCTGCTGGACGGCGCCCTGCGCCTGCTCCATCTCCTGAAGCCGTTCGCCTATGTCCTCGACGGCCTTCTCGTAATCCATCTCCACGGAGACGTCGGCCCCCACGCCCACGACGACCTTGCTGAGGTCTCCGAGCTGGGCGTCCATGAACACGCCGCCCCCGACGGGGACGAGAAGCGGGTTCCCTGCCTCGACGCCCTTGAGGTCCCTGAGGGACCTCTGCGCCAGACGAAGCTCGGATATGGATGAAGCCAATAGCTGCAGCCTCTGGTTGAGCACGTCGGCGGAGCCCTCCATCATCCTTATCTCGGTGACGAGGCGTCTAAGCTGCTTCTCCTTATCCTGCTGGCTCAACCTCTACTCCTCTGACTGCTCTTCCTCTACGCTGTTTATGGTGATCTGGTGGCGCTTGGCGCGGTGGCGGCTCCCCATCTCGCTGTACACCTTCTCCACGGCGTGGTCCTCCTTTGTGGCGGAGACCAGCTTGTCGAATGTCAGGGGCTCGAAGAAGTGCCTCTTCATGATCTCGCCCTTGACTCTGAAGACTTTGGCGGTCACTGCTCAGCCTCCGCGAGTTCGACCACGACGACGCCCTCATCGTCCTTGGTCATCTTCACGCGTATCTTCCGCGGCGGGTTACTGACCCCACGGGCCCAGAGGCGCTCGTTCACAGAGGGGTCGATGACCACCTCGGTGGGCTTCATGTGGCGCTCAGCGAACTCCCTGAGCAACGTCACGGCTTTCTCGGCCCTCCTGTAGCCCTGGGCGGCCCGGGCCTTTCCAAGGGGGACCGTGTACAATCTCTCTTGCTCCGACAAAACGAGTCCTCCTAGAGACGTAGCTTCCTGTTACGCCAGTTTCTTCTGCTCTTGGGGCTCCACCGGACCTTGCCTCTGGTCTTGGCTATGATCCACGCGGGCACCGACTTCTTTGCCTTCCCCGCCTTCGCGAGGCGGAGCTTGTACGCGAGATGCTTGTTCCGTGCCAATTATCTATACTCTCCTTATGGTTATGTCCCTCTTGGTCTGCTGGCTCTGTATCTGAGCGAGAAGCCTCTTCAAGACTTGGTCTGTGATCGGCAGAGACACGCGCCCCGTCTGCGCTATCTGTATGAGCTGCAGCTCGATCTGGGCCGCGAACTCAGGCTGAACGAGCTTCACGTTAGTCAGCCTCTGCCTCGCTTCAGGTGTGAGGATCTTTCTGAGGATGCTCTGCTTCTGGGCTTCGGCCTCCTGCTGAGCCTGCGCGGCCTCCTCCTGCTGGGCCCGCTGAGCCTGAAGCCTGGCCATCCGCTGCTGCCTTAGCCTCTCAAGCTCCTCGTCTGAAGACATCGACCTTCACTTAGTAATCCTTGAGCTCCGGACTCTCCCTGTCCAGCTCTCTCTTTATCTGGGTGCTCACAGCGTCGAGAAGGCTGCGCCCCTTCCCGGTGACCGTTCTTCCTTTCACGCCGTCCTTCTGGGCTAGACCCGACTGTTCAAGCTGCTGAAGTATGGTTCTTATGGTGTTGCCGCCGGCCTTTGCGAAGTGGGCGGGCCTGACTCCTCTCCTCCTCCTCCCGCCGTACTCCTTCCTGAGCCTCGATACCCCCACGGGGCCTTTCATGTAGAGTTTTCGCAGGATGGATGCGCTCCTCACGTACCACCATTCAGGGTTCTGAGGCGCCCGTTCAGCGTGTCTCCCCGTCTTGACGTAGCCCGACCACTCAGGCGGCTGGATCTCGGAAACGCTCTCTTTGAAGTACCCTGAGAGCCGTTCTATCAGCACGTCGGCGGGTACGTCGTATGCTGTGGTCATTTTTCTTCTTCCCAGACGTTTGAACCATACAGGATTCCGACATATATACCTAGTCTTTTCCTATTGGCTCAGCATCTCTTAACCATAGAGATAAGATAAAAAAGTTTAGGCTGATTGGAACCTATTCCACAAACACAGGGCGGGCTGGAAGCCTGAAGAGCCTTAGCCTTTAGAGGTATTTCTTGTCCAGCTTGGCCGCTACGGTGTAGAGAGGGTCCACGATCTGGGCTATGCGTGCCTTGCACACGAGGCTGAGGAAGATGTAGGCGTCGTCTCTCTCCCACCCATAGTCCTCGACCATCCAGTCTATCAGCTCCCTGTACGCCAGCCTGGCGGCGTCCTCCAGCGGCCTCGCGCTGCACACCGTCATGATCTGGTCGGGCGACTCTACCCTCGGCCATGCGATGGTCTTCTTCTGCACCTGAAACCGTAGCTTCACTACAGCCCCGATCTCCACGGTGGTCCCGCATATCTCGCCGTCGCCCTGCACGGCGTGGACGTCCCCGAGGCCGAAGAGGGCTCCCGGCTGCGAGACAGGCAGGTACAGCTTGTTCCCCGGCTTCACGTCGGGGCAGTCCATGTTGCCGCCGTGGGGCCCGGGCGCAAGCGTCTGTATGGCCTCGTATGCGGGGGAGACCCCGATGGTACCGATGAAGGGGTCCACCGGTATCTTAAAGGCGGCTCCGTTGTCGGCCTCGTACAGTACTTCGTCCTCTTTGATGTAGCTGACCTTGGTCTTGGGCTCCATGAGGTTGAGCCAGCCCTCGAGGGCGCCGAAGCCCGGTATAATGCTTGAGCCGCCCCACTCCGGCAGCTCTACGCCGAGTATCTCCACGACCAGGGTGTCCCCGGGCTTCGCTCCCTCAACGTAGATAGGCCCAGTAACCGGGTTCAGAGCGCCCACCTCTCCTTCCTCCACGGCCTCCTGAAAAGTGCGCTCAGGACTGACTACTCCACCATAGGCGTCCCAGGTCTCCACCTCGACCGTCTCCCCCTGCTTCACGTGGGCGACAGGCTCGGTTCGCGGGTTCAGAGTCGAGTTATCCCAGGCTGTGAGCTCGTCTTGAGGCTTCTTAGCAATCCTCCTCACCATAAATTCCACGGGTAGCAACTTGGTTTCAAGGGATTAAACGGTTACCCCGCGTGTTTGACGAAAAACGGAAAGAATAAAAATAGGCGGCGTGGTTGTGTAATAGCAGTCAGTCAGAATGGACTATCAACTGAGGTGAAAAGTATGGAATACATGTATGCCGCCATGCTGCTACACAGCGCAGGCAAAGAGGTCACCGAAGACGGGATCAGCAACACCCTCACAGCAGCGGGGGTCAACCCAGACGCAGCCAAGATCAAGGCCCTGGTCGCCGCCCTCGCGGAGGTCGACATCGACGAGGCCCTCAAGGCTCCGGTCTTCACCGCCGGAGCCGCCCCTGCCGCCGCCCCCGCGGCAGCCGAGGAGGAGGCGGAGGAAGAGGAGCCCGAAGAGGAAGAGCAGGAAGAGGAAGAGGACCTTCAGGGCCTCGGAGCCCTCTTCGGCTAGGCTCTCCCCCAAGTTTCTTCTAGATCGAGACCGTAAACTAGTTTCTAGGAGCCGGGTCTATGCAGATTCCCCCAGATGAATTTAGGTTGCCTTTCTTCAAGGAGAACGGCTTCACCCGTAAGCGGTGCCCTCACTGTGGATTATACTACTGGACGCAGGACGAGTACTCGACGAGCTGTGGCGACGCGCCTTGCGTCGACTACGACTTCATAGGCGCCTCACCCGTGAGCCACGCGTACACTTTGAAGGAGATGCGTGAAGAGTTCCTAAGCTTCTTCGAGCGCCACGGCCATAAACGGATAGCCCCTTACCCGGTGGTTGCCAGATGGCGGGACGACCTAATGTTCACCATCGCGAGCATCATCGACTTCCAGCCCTACGTCACAGACGGCATACTCCCGCCGCCGGCGAACCCGCTGGTGGTTAGCCAGCCCTGCCTACGGTTCGAGGACATAGACCTCGTCGGCATAACGGCGGGTAGGCACCACACCATATTCGAGATGGGAGGCCACCACGCCTTCAACTATGAAGGAGGCGAGCAGGTATACTGGAAGGACAGAACCATCGAGCTGCACCACCTCCTCGTTACCGAGATGGGGGTGCCCAGCGAGGCCGTCACGTACAAGGAAGGCATATGGTCGGGGGGAGGCAACGCAGGGTACTGCGTGGAGCCGTGCGTGGGCGGCCTAGAGATAAGCACCCTGGTCTTCATGCAGTACAGGGTCGTGGGCGACAAGTGGGAGCAGATGCCCATCAAGATCGTTGACACCGGGTACGGGATAGAGCGTTGGAGCTGGCTAAGCAGCGGCGCACCCAGCGCCTTCCATAGCATCTACGGGCCCGTCCTAGACAAGACGCTCGGCTGGGCGGGGCTGGAACCGGACGAAGAGCTGCTCAGCGAGTTGGCCAAGTACAGCTACCTCATCGATCTAGACAACATGAAGCGGCAGCGCATGAACATCGCCAAGCGCGTGGGGATGAGCCACGACGAGCTGAGGAACCTACTGGTCCCAATGGAGAGCATCTACGCGGCTCTGGACCACACCAAGGCGATGGCGCTTATCCTCAGCGAGGGCGTGGTGCCCAGCAACGTCAAGGAGGGGTACCTGACCCGCATGCTGTTCCGTAGAGGATACAGGCTCCTGCGGAAGGCTGGCATCGAGGATCGGCTGCCCGAGCTTGTAGAGGAGCAGATCGAGTACTGGGGAGAGGACTTCTCCCAGCTCATGAACATGCGTGACGAGGTCCTCGAGATGGTGGAGGTGGAAGGCAGAAAATATCAGGACACCCTCAGCAGAGGCCACAGCCTAGTGCAGCGCTACGTCCAGAGGAACAGGGAGGTACCGGGGGAGCAGTTCGTCGAGTTCTACGAGAGTCACGGTCTGACCCCCGAGGACGTCCAAGAGGCAGCCAAGGAGATGGGGGTCGAGCTCACAGTCCCAAACGACTTCTACGCCCTCGTCAGCGGCAAGCACATGGAGGGTAAGAAGGATATCAAGGAGAAGGAGGGGGCGGAGCTAGCTAAGAGAGTAGAGGGGCTCCCGAACACCCGGCGTCTCTTCTACGAGGATCCCTACATGCGCGAGTGTGACGCCACGGTGATCGACGTACTCGACGGAAGACACGTGGTGCTAGACCAGACGGTCTTCTACGCGGAGGGTGGCGGCCAGATATCGGACCAAGGAATCCTCACCTCCGATGATAAAGAGTACCGTGTGGTGGATGTCCAGAGCATAGAAGGCGTCCTAATCCACGAGCTGGACAGACGAGGCTTGAAACAAGGCGACAAGGTCCATGGAGTCATAGACTGGGATCGGAGGATAGCGTTGATGCGGGTCCATACCTCAACCCACATTGTACTGGGCTCGGCGAGGAGGGTCCTCGGCGAGCACGCCTGGCAGGCAGGCGCAAGCAAGACGGTTGAGCGGGCGAGGCTGGATGTGAGCCACTACGCACGCATTACTCGGGACCAGATCGAGGAGATCGAACGCCTCGCCAACAAGGTGGTACGGGAAGGAAGACCAGTCACCTGCAGGTTCATGCAGCGGGACGAGGCGGAGCGCCGCCACGGGCTCAGGCTCTACCAAGGGGGAGCGGTCCCCGGCAAGGAGATCAGGGTCGTAGACATGGGCGACTGGGACGTGGAGGCGTGCGGAGGCACACACCTGTCCAACACAAGCGAGGCAGGACTGATCAAGATTATAGGCACCGAGCGCGTCCAAGATGGCGTCGAGCGCCTCATCTACGCAGTGGGCCCATACGCTTTAGCTGAGGTCCAGAGGCGCGAGGCCCTGCTTATGGACGCCGCGGAACTCCTCGGCGCCCCCTACGACGACCTCCCCCAAAGCGTGGGAACTACCCTCAGCCAGCTAAAGGAGCTGAAAAGCCAGCTTGATAGCCTGCAGCGGGTTATTGGAGGCCAAAAGGCTGAGGAGCTTCTCGGCGGCGCCCAGGAGGTGGACGGGGTCAAGGTCGTGTTCTACGTGGACGACGTGGACATGGGCTTCATCATAGAGCTCGGTAACAGCCTCGAGGAGCTCGAGCCTGGTATCGTGGCGTTCATGATGAGCGCCACCGAGGGAAGGTTCGGCGTCAAGGCGGGCAAGGCGGCTATGGAGAAAGGCGTCCACGCCGGCAGACTCACGACGGAGCTCGGAAAGCTCATAGGAGGCGGAGGCGGTGGTGCGCCGTACTTCGGCCAAGGAGGCGGAGGAGACCCGGACAAGTTCATTGAAGCGAAGGCAAGAATACTGGAAGCCGTAAGGCTTCAACTTGAGTAACCACGTCTCATGCGTAACCGTTTTTACTCACAACCTTTATTCCGGTGTCCCGTACAAGGTTGACAGAGCTAGAGGATAGTGTGCATATGGTTGACTGGAAAGCCATCGAGGAGAAATGGCAGAGGCGCTGGGCGGAGGCAGGCGCCTTCGAGACGGAGCCAGACCCGGAGAACCCCAAGTTCTACCTGACGGTGGCGTACCCTTACCCCAACAGCCCGCAGCACATCGGCCACGGCAGGACGTACACCTTGACGGACGTCCACGCACGCTGGAGGCGGATGAAGGGGTACAACGTGCTGCTGCCCATGGCGTGGCACTACACCGGTACGCCCCTTTTCGCTATGGTGGAGAGGCTCAAGGAGAGAGACCCCGAGTTCCTCGATACGTTCCTCAACCTGTACAACATCCCCGAGGAGAAGCTGCCCGAGCTTATGGACCCCATCAGCATGGCGAGGTACTTCGCCGAGGAGATAAAGCACGGGATGCAGCGTATAGGGTACAGCGTGGACTGGCGCCGCGAGTTCACCACCGTGGACCCCATATACAGCAGGTTCATCGAGTGGCAGTTCGAGAAGCTGAGGCAGCGGGGCTACATTACCCAGGGAAGCCACCCGGTTGGCTGGTGCCCAAGCTGCGGCAACCCGATGGGGCAGCACGACACCGTAGGCGACAAGGAGCCCGAGATCGAGGAGTTCAGCGTCATCAAGTTCAGGAAGGGCGACATGGTGTTCCCCGCCGGCACGCTGCGCCCTGAGACCGTGTTCGGCGTCACCAACATGTGGATCAACCCCGACGCCACATACGTCGAGGCAAGGGTGGACGGCGAGACATGGGTCATCAGCGCCGAGGCGGCGGACAAGCTGGAGCTGCTGGAAAGGGAAGTTGAAAGGGTATCCGAGTTCCAAGGAAGCAAGTTCATCGGGGCCACCATAACAAACCCCGTTACGGGCGACGAGTTCCCCATGCTTCCAGCAAGATTCGTGGACCCCAAAGCCGTGACAGGGGTCGTCATGTCGGTGCCCGCCCACGCGCCGTTCGACCTGGTGGCGCTGGATCAGCTGAAACGGGAGGCGAGGAAGAACCCCGACGCCTACAGGTTCAAGCCCAGCGACGTCAAGGACCTGGAGCCCATCAGCGTCATCGAGATGGACGGCTACGGCGCCGTGCCCGCACGGGACGTCGTGGACCGCATGGGAGTCACCGACCAGGAGGACCCCAAGCTGGAGAAAGCCACCAAGGAGGTCTACAGCGCCGAGTTCCACGGAGGCAGGATGAGGAACAACACGGGCCAGTACGCGTCCCTGCCTGTTCAGACGGCGAAGGACGCGGTCAAGAAAGACATAGTGGCCAAGGGCTACGCGACGACGATGTACGAGATGCTGGAGCCCGTCCAGTGCCGGTGCGGAAGCGAGGTCGTCGTCAAGATATTTGAGAACCAGTGGTTCATCAACTACGGCGACCCCGCTTGGAAGAGGCTGGCCCACGAGAACATAGACGACATGACCATAATACCCTTCGAGCTCCGCCAAGAGTTCCACAACGTCGTGGACTGGCTACGGGAGAAGGCGTGCGCCAGGAAGGCTGGGCTGGGGACGCCGCTGCCGTGGTCGCCCGACTGGATAATAGAGGCGCTCAGCGACTCCGTCATCTACATGGCGTACTACACCGTCATAAAGGGCATCAACGAGGTTGACCCGGAGCCCGGGCAGCTGACAGAGGAGTTCTGGGACTACGTGTTCCTGGGAGAAGGTGACGCCGAGAGCGTCGCGGAGTCAACGGGGTTCCCCGCCGAGAAGCTGATGGAGATCGAGGTGCCGGAGCGGGCCCAGTACATCCGGCTGATCCTGACGGAGATGGCCCGGATCTCTTCCCATCTGGTC
>CAYFYM010000153.1:0-6465 GCA_964347405.1 uncultured Candidatus Bathyarchaeia archaeon
AAGCACGTCGCCAACAAGGAGGCCGAGCTGGTGTGGCACGCCTTCACCGAGGGACACGTCCACCCCCTGGACTACGACAGGGTGCCCTACGCCGTCTACACGTGGCCCCAGGTCGCCTCCGTGGGCCTCACCGAGGCCGACGCCGCGGAGAGGGGCCACGACGTGCTGGTGGGGGAGTACAACTACATCGACACCGCCAAGGGCGCGGCCATGGACGAGGAGGACGGGTACGTGAAGGTCGTCGCGGAGGACGGGAGCTACAGGCTGCTGGGAGCCCACATAGTCGGCCCATACGCGCCCATCCTCATACAGGAGATTATAAACGTGATGAACGCGGGGGACGGCTCGGTGTGGCCCATAGCCGACGCCATGCACATCCACCCCGCGCTCCCCGAGGTCGTGCAGAGAGCCGTCTACAGCCTCAGGGCCCCCGGCCACATCCACTGAGGTTTATATAAAGCCGCACGTCATCCAGAACCAGTTTCTGGTGAGAATAGTGGAGTTAGAGATAGGGGACCCGGCACCCGGGTTCTGCCTACCAGACGACGAGAAGGGACGGGTCTGCCTAGAGGACCACAGAGGGAGCTGGGTGGTACTCTACTTCTACCCGAAGGACGGCACAAAGGGATGCACCATGGAGGCCCTGGAGTTCACGGCGGCCGAGGACGAGTTCCGCGCCAGGGGCGCCGTGGTCCTGGGCGTCAGCCCCGACAGCCCCGAGAGCCACACCAGGTTCAAGGAGAAAAACGACCTGAGCGTGACGCTGCTCAGCGACACCGAGAAGGAGATGCTCACGGGCTACGGCGTCTGGAGGAAGAAGAAGATGTACGGCAGGGAGTACATGGGCGTGGTGCGCAGCACCTACCTGATAGACCCCGAGGGGAGGATAGCGCACATCTGGCCCAAGGTGAAGGTGGCGGGCCACGCCGACGCCGTCATGGAGAAGCTGAAGATGCTCCAGGGCACGGAAGAGAGTTGAACATAACAGACGGCATCCACGCGAGACGCGCCTACAGGAGCCTCGAGCCCGTCGAGGTGACCAGGGAGATAGTCGACGACCTGGCCACCCACGCCGGGCTCTCGGCCAGCTGCTTCAACAACCAGCCGTGGAGGTATATCTTCGTCTACGACAGGGAGGTGCTGGAGGAGATGTGGGGCGCCCTCAGCAGGGGAAACAAGTGGGTAGAGCTCGCGTCCATGATCATCGCCGTCTTCAGCAGGCCCGAGGACGACTGCGTGATAAGGGACCGGGTTTACCACCTGTTCGACGTGGGGATGGCGACAGCCACCATGATACTCAGGGCGACGGAGCTTGGGCTCGTCGCCCACCCCATCGCCGGGTTCAGCCCAAAAAAAGTCAGAGAGATACTGGGGGTACCCGACGACTACCAGGTAATCACCCTGGTGAACGTAGGCAGGAAGGCGGACGGCATCCACCCGTACCTCAGCGAGGACCAGGCAAGGGCCGAGAAGAGGAGGCCCGAGCGCCTCCCCCTGGAGAGGTACGCCTACCACAACAGGTACACGGGAGAGTAAGCCCCCTCGCCCCCGACGTGGAGGCGGCGTGGGGGAAACCGCTCATCATGGGCACCGGCGCCGCCCAACACTGCAGCGGCTTAGCGTGCGAGAAGCCCACCATCCAACCAGACAAGATGCATAGTAACGTGAGATGGAAAAAATGTTGGGAGTGCTACTTGGTGGTCAGCGTGTACTTTACGCCGATGGGGGCAAGCGTCTCATCGATCCTCTTGATCAGGTCCTCGACCTGAGCCATGTCGGGCTTGGTGAACCACTCGAAGAAGAAGTCGTACTCGCCCAGGCTCTCACCGGACTTGCTGATGATGGTGTCGCAGCGCTCCTCAGGGATGTCGTCAGCCCCGAAGAAAGCCATCACACCTTCAGGCGTGTCAAAGGAGATATCGGACCCGAAGCCTGCTCCAGCCCCAGGTATCTCTGGGGCGCCCACGAAGGACTGGATAGTGGTGTCCATTATGCATACCTCCGGCATGTCAATGGCTACCTTCTCCAACGCCTTCAACGCCTCAAGCAGCGGCGGACCGTAGATCTTTACGTAGCTAATCATCGAAAATCTCCATGTGGGTTTGAGAAGGCAGGGTTATTAAACCTTTACAATAACGAAATCGACCCAACCACGATAGAATCGAGGATATTCAGGCTTGTTTCAGGACGGGTGAACCCTTTGAACGACTATCCAGGCGTAGACCCAGATGCGGCCAAGACGCGTGCCCAAACGCCTCCTCGACGGCGACGACCGCCGGGCTTCATTTGCGTGAGAGGGAGGGAAACCGATTTAACCCGACTATAATAATCTAACCCATGCAGACCCCTGCCGCCAAAGGAGCCATCACGTTCTTCTACTACGAGGACCTCGCCGGGGCGGCGGAGTTCTACGAGAAGGTGATGGGCTTCCAGCTGGTCCAGGACCAGAGGTGGGCGAAGATCTACAGGATCAGCGGCTCCTCCTACATGGGGTGCGTCGACGGCGGCGTGGGCTACCACAAGCCCAGCATCGACAAGCCCGTGATGCTCACCGTCGTCGTCGACGACCCGGACACATGGTACACGCACCTCAGGAGGCGCGGGGCCGAGACCCTGAACGAGCCCCACGACGACGAGGAGCTGAACCTCCGCGTATTCCTGCTGAGGGACCCCGAGGGCTACGTCATAGAGATACAGAAGTTCTATGAGCCGTTTCCCACTCCGTAACCACCTTTTTTCAGCGCTCTAACCCCGAGTACTTATAAATGGGGCGTGGATGGAATCGAAAACCGCTTATACTGGATGTAAGTCACCTTTTTTAGTCGATAAGAGGATTCTAGACGCCATTTGGAGTATCCCATGATGGATCAACTGGAACAGAAGATCACGACCGGGTTGGAGGGAAGCAAGTGTGACGCGGTCCTAGCGTTCGGCGTGGACAACTTCAACTACCTTACACGCACCGTCCTGCCCTTCGCGGAGCACTACCCGACGCGCAGGGCGGTGGCCGTGCTCCCGAAGGAGGCCTCCCCGGCGGTCATATGCCCATACGACTGGTCCCAGGCTGTGAAGGACCAGGGCTGGAAGGGGGAGATAATCGCCTACGACGAGAACATGGCGGTGGGCGTGGAGGCCATGGTGAAGAGCCTGGAGGAGCTGCTGGTAGGCCTCGGGCTGGACGATAAGAGGCTGGGCGTCGACGGCTCACGCGTGACCAAGGCGCTCATGGACAGGCTCGACAAGGGGTTCCCCAACGCCATGTGGCAGCCGGTCGACCCGCTGCTCAACGAGATGAGGATCACCAAGACGTCCGGGGAGATCGCTTTAATCGAGAAGGCGTGCAAACAGGCGGACAGGGGCATAGTCTACGCCCTCATGCACCTGGAGGGGGCCGCCGAGAACCCGGGGTACACCGTAGCCGAGTTCACAGAGAGGATAAGGGTCCACGTCAACGAGAACGGGGCAAGTGGCGTCGGGCTGCTCAACACAGGGTTCGGCACCGACGGCCAGATGTACTACACGCCCCAGAGGGGCTGGGTGAAGAACGGGGAGCTGTTCAGGATGGACGTCACCGCCCACTACATGGGCTACTGGGCGAACCTGGGCAGGATGGGCGTCACCGGCAGGCCCACGGCGGACCAGGAGGAAGCGTACAGGGAGAACCTGAGGCTCAAGGCGGCGGCCCACGAGATGCTGAAGCCAGGCGTCGCCGCCAACGAGGTCTACGCCCACGTCGCCAGGGCCGCAGAGAGGCAGGCCATAGGCTTCTGGAAGGAGGCGGGCATCGGCCACGGCGTGGGCGCCAGCCACCACGAGCCGCCGTACCTGAACCTGAGCAGCAGCACAGAGCTCAAGCCGGGCATGGTCATCGCCCTCGACATACAGACCTACGGGCCCAGGCAGGAGCTCATCCACAAGAAGGACGTCTACGTGATAACCGGGGAGGGGAACAGGAAGCTGAGCTGGTACCGGAGCTGGGGCGAGCTGTACGCCGTCACGGGCTTCAGGGCCACCCACTAGGAGGGACTGATTTGAGAGAAGAGCTGAAGAAGAAGATCACGGAGAGCCTCAAGGAGAGCCAGTACGACGCCGTGGCGGTGTTCGGCGCCGACAACGTCCAGTACATGTCAGGCGCCCCCCTCCACTACCCCCCCACCTTCCCGGACAGGTACATGGCCGTCTTCTGGGCAGTGGGGGAGGAGCCCATATGCGTCGTGCCCCCCGAGTGGGAGAGCAGCTTCCTCCACATGGCCTGGGTGAGCAAGACCAGGACGTACACCGAGAAACCAGGCAGCCCCACCGGCGTCGCCGAGGCGGTGGCGAACCTGGCGCGGAACACGGTGAGGAGGACGGGAAAGATAGGTGTGGACGCCGAGAGGACGCCCCTGAACCTGTACAGGAGGCTCGAGGCGGCGCTTGAGGACTTCACCATCGCGCCGTGCGACGGCTGGCTGCGGGGGCTGAGGATCAGGAAGACCCCGAAGGAGCTGGCGCTACTAGCGAGGGTGGCGGAGATGACCGACCACGCGCTGGCGGGCCAGGCCCACCACGTCCTGGTCAAGCAGGCCTCCACCGAGATGAGCAACACGGAGAACGTCCGGATACACGCCATAGAGAGGGGCCTAGACGAGGTGGGCCACCACGCCGTAGCCCAGGTCACCGGCGGCCCCAACGCGGGAAAGTTCTGGCCCGGCGCCCCCATGTACGGCGTCGGGTACGACAGGGTCCCCCAGCACAGGGAGTTCATGAGGATGGAGCTCAACGCCACCCTGGACGGTTACTGGAGCAAAGGGGGCAGGATGCTCACCATGGGTGAGCCCACCGAGGAGCAGACGGCGGCCTACCAGGGACTCGTGGCGCTGCGGGGCGTCGCTCTACGGCGCATGAAGCCGGGCGCCACTTGCAGGGACGTCTACACGGCGGTGAAGCAGGCGGCGGACGAGAAAGGCATCCAGCTGGTGCCCAGCCTGGTAATCGGCGCCGGCGTGGGAGTCACCGACCACGAGCCGCCGTACATCTCCGGGGCGGACATGACCGAGCTGCAGCCGGGGATGGTCGTCGTGCTATGCCCCGTCGTCAAGGCGCCGGGCGGCGAGCTGCTCATGGGAAGGGACACCGTGTTCATCACCGAGAGAGGCGCCGAGGTCGTCGGCTGGTTCAAGGACTGGCGCGAGCCCTTCATCAGCAACTACACGTACTAACCCAAGTTTTTTCCAGCGCCGAGCCCAAACACAGGGCAGCCATGTCCTTCCAAGTAGCGGACGTCAACGTCGAGCCGGGGGTTAAACACAAAGGGTACCTGGCCGTCGCCTCGGCCTCCACCCACGAGGTGAGGATGCCCTACATCGTCGTCAACGGCGCCGAGACGGGGCCGGTGCTCACGGTGCTCAGCGGCGTCCACGCCCTGGAGTGCGCCCCGGTGGAGGCCGTGCTCAGGCTAGCCGGCAGCGTGGAGCCCTCGGACGTAAACGGCACCCTCGCCCTGGTGCCCGTGGTCAACACCGAGGGGCTTCACTCCCGCAAGCCCTACGGCAACCAGCTGGACCACCTGAACCAGAACAAGGTCTTCCCCGGGGACCCCGACGGCTCCGTGACGCGCCGCGTCGCCTACGCCGTCTTCCAACACTTCGTGAGCAAGTCGGACTACCTCGTGGACTGCCATAGCGCGGACCTGGGCGAGGACGCCACCCACGGCATGTACATCTACAGGACAGACGACGCCGGCCTCACCGACAGGATGACCGAGATGGCGAGGTGCTTCGACTGCAGCCACATAGAGACCGCCGAGATATCGGGGAACACGGGCGAGGCCGTGCGGCTCTACGGCATACCGTGCATCATGACCGAGAGCGGGGCGCCCTACCCCATCAGGGACGACGACGTGCTCTACCACTACATGGGGCTGAGGAACCTCATGCGCCACATAGGGCTGCTGGACGGGGAGGCGGCGCTGGGCGGCCAGCGGTTAGACCCCCCGAGCCGACGCGTATGGGCGAAACGCGGGGGGCTCTGGAGGCGGAGAGTCGAGGCGGGTCACCGCGTCGAGGCGGGGCAGCTGCTCGGCGTAGTCTCCGACCTCCACGGCGAGACCCTTCAGGCCGCCACGGCGCCCCTCACAGGGACGGTGAGCTTCCTCAGGGTCCACTACAGCGTGAACGAGGGCGACACCCTGTGCTGGGTCACCGAGACGTAGAGGATAGAAACCGGATCATGCACCCCCGCGTAGGCAGCCGATCTCTTTAAAAGCCCCTCGTCCGATACGGTTTCCGCTGGGACCGTGGTCAAGCTTGGCACGATACGCGGTTTGGGTCCGCGTGATCCCCGGTTCGAATCCGGGCGGTCCCACCAATCGCAAAGGTTAAAATCACGCTGTTCGACTAGGTCTTGCTGCCGGGTTGGCTGAGCGGTTAGGCGGCCGCCTGCAGAGCGGCTCCACGGGGGTTCGAATCCCTCGCCCGGCTCCAT
>CAYFYM010000154.1:0-5294 GCA_964347405.1 uncultured Candidatus Bathyarchaeia archaeon
GGCGTAGTTGTTTCTGTCGATCCTTAGCATCCTGAGCGTGTCCTCTACCCTCTGGGGGACGTTTACGGTTCCTCTTATCCGGATGGCTAGCAGGCTCTTCTTCCCCATTTCCATCACGCCCAGTCTCTCGGCGTCATTATGCTCATGGTCTGCTTGAGCGCCTCGAAGGTGGCGAACGCGAAGCTGTTGGTGGTCGTTGTCTTGCCGACGCTCTTGCTCCAGCAGTCCTTGATCCCAGACATCTTCAGAACGGCCTTGGCGGTGTCGCCGGCGACGATTCCCAGCCCCTGGGGGCCTGGAAGCCGCGTAACCACCACGCTCCCAACCTTCCCCGTTACCTTGAACGGTAACGTGTGCCCCTCGCCGCAGTCGCACTCCCAGCTGCCGCACCCCATCCTAATCGGGTGCAGGTTGAGCTTCGCCAGCCTGATTCCTTTCTCGATGGCGTTCCTCACCCTCTGGGCTTTGCCAAGCCCTACGCCGATGAGCCCGTTCTCGTTCCCGACGGCAACGAGTGCGGTGAACCTGCTTGTCTCACCCGCGTCTGTCTGCTTCTGCACGAGGTTGATGTTGATCACATCGTCTTTGAGGTTCGGCGCTAGGACGTCCACTATCTCTACTTCCCTTATCCTGTGGCCTTCCTCGAATATCTCGTATATCGAGGAGACCTGCCCCTCGTACACCTGTTTACCGAGCTGAGTCTTCGGGACCCAGTAATCAAGCGGGTCGCCCCGTCTTCTACTCAATTTCGTTCTCCTCTATGCGTGCTTTGACCTCCTCGAAGTGGCCTGGTATGGCCTCCGGTCTCAGTCCGCGACGGAGATAGACCGAGAACCGTCTCTCGTACTCGAGGGGGTCTTCCATCTGCTCAGCGTATTCAGCGATCATGCTGCCGTTTATCCTCCCGGGGGATGGAGTGATGTCGCTGTCGCATGGGATGTCGAGCCCGGCGTCTAAGGCTCCCTTCACCACGGCGAAAACCTTGTTTCCAGCTGTGATCCTCTTTAACCCCATGTCCAGGATGGCGTGTTCCACGCCAGCCTTCTTCGCCTTCTTTCCTGCTATTACTCCAATCAGGTAGGCCGCGGGGAGGTTCTTGCCGCTCGCATCCCAGCCGTAGCTTTTCAGGTCTTTGCTGCCAGCCTGTGCTATTACGTAGTCTCCCTCTATCTCGGACCTAACAACCTGAACCAGTATGTTTTTCCCTGATACCCTGACGACAAAACGTGGGCGGCCAGCCGTCGCCATCACCCGTCTGGCGGCGTAGTCTGTCTTCTTCTCGCGTCTACGCCTGTATGGTACGCGGTACCGCGGCCCCTTAGCCAAAGGTTCGCCTCCTCAGGTTGTTTTCGTTGATGTACCGTTCGAGCTCAGCTACGCTCCTGAACTCCCCGCCCTTGGCCTTCCTGTAGAGGCTTCGATACGTACTCACGGTGATTATCCTACGCTCCCTCAGCTCCATGAGCCTCCTGCGTTGCGCCCTGATTCGGTTCATCCACCGCTTCTTCCGTGGCACGACGCTGTGCTTTTTACCCTTCTTGGAGCCTACTCCGATGCGTCTTCCTTTCTTCTTCTTCTCGGCTAGGACGCGCGTCCTTCCCCTGCTCTGGCTGTTCTCCGGGAGCGCCTTGATTGCTTTCTCGTGGATGAGCTTCCTGATCTCTTCTCTGGTGATTGCCATGCTTACCTCGTCGGCCATCTCAGGGTCTATCCAGACCCTGTTTACGCCGCAGCCCAGCACGTTAGCGGCTAGTTTTCGCTGGCTTCGTAGGTTCATCCTTAGCCGTCCTCCTCATCCTCGAAGCTCTGTATCAGCTCGACTATCTCAGCTTTTCTAGCCTTGGATGGGACTTTGATCCCGATCTCCTTTGCGTAAGCCTTCAACTCTTTCTTGGTCATGTCTTCGAGATCGATCTCTTCCACGTAGTCTTCTTCGAGCAGCTCCTCCTCGTCTTCGGTGACGAGCTCCTCAAACGCGCCCTCAATTTCTTGTACGCCTGGGTTGAGGACCCGGACGTCAAGTTCTTCGGCTTTCTCTAGTATGGCTTCCCTCTTCCTGCCGCCCACTGAACCTCCGATGCGGGCGACCTGCGTCTCAACGTCCACACCTTCAACATCCCCGGGGTTCCACACCGTCACCTCTCCCTTCCCAGATGGGTGGAGGCCTCTCACGGCGGCTGGCCCCCTGTATCCCACCTTGACCGACTTGGGCCAGCCTGACTCCTCGGTGCGCATCTTGTTGTCGATGCCCCTAGGCTTCCGCCACTGGTCCTTGATCCTTACGAACCTCCATGACTCGAACCGCTTGAAGTGGGGCCGCTTCTTGCTTATCCTCTTTCTCAGCTTCATTAACCTCTTTTTCTCTTCGCTCATCTGCCTCACTCCTTCTTGTATACGTATATTCCATCCAGGAACTTACGGAGGTCCTTGTTGCGTATGTGCGTAGCCTGCTGAATGTTTGCAGCGGTCTGGGCCACCTTCTCGATGTCAGGCCCAGTGACCAGTATGTCGTCTCCTTCGACGTGTATCCGTACGCCATCTAGAATCTTGGCCTCACGGGCCTTCTGCTCACCCACGAAGTTGTTAATCACTAACCTGTTCCCACGCACCTGGATGTTCATGGGGAAGTGGATGAACACTATCTTGAGCCTATATGTGAAGCCCTCCGTCACGCCCTTGATCATGTTCTTCACATGGCTCGTTATGGTGTTGACTAGGGCCGCCTGTTTCTTCTTCGGGTTCTCCGCCCATACACGGAGCACCCTGTCCCTGTAATCGAGGTTAAGCTTCGTGTGACCGAAGTCTCTCTCCACCCTCCCGTTGGAGCCTGTGACTGCGACCTTATGCCCATCTAGGGTCAGGTCTATGTCTTCGGGTACCGTTACAGAGTTTTCCACGATCTGAACAGTCACATCATTCACCCCTAGTACACGTAGGCCAGCAATACGCCGCCCACGTTCTCTTCCTTCGCCTGTGTGTGGTCCATGACGCCCTTGGGGGTGCTGAGTATCAACACTCCGAGGTTTCTGCTGGGCAGGAAACGTTTCTCCCATTTCTCCATCTCGGAGACCTTGGTTTTGAACCGCGGGGTCACCGCCTTGCACTTGTTTATCCTGCCGAACAGCTGGACCCTGAGTTTGCCCTGCCTGCCGTCGTCTATGAACTCTATTTCTCCTACGTATCCTTTCCCCTGGATGAGACGAAGCACTCTCCCGGCTAGGCCGGAGGCGGGCGTTATTATGCACTCGTTCTTCCGCATCCCTTCGTGGGACATTATGGTGTTTAACGCGTTTACAAGAGGGTCCATTTTCTCACCTATACTTCTTGAAACCCATCTTCTCCGCTACCTCGCGGAAGCACTGGCGGCAAAGGTTTATCCCGTATCGTCTGATGAGGCCGTCACGTGTGCCGCACCTGACGCAGCCACGGCTCCCCTTGCCGTATTCTCTTTCCTTGGGTTCGATTTGGTTACTCATTGATCCTGACCTACCGTTACCCCGTACTTCTCCGCTATGAACGCCATGGACTCCTCCGAGGTCACTCTGTGGGCGCTGCCCACCTTAGACTTGGCTCTCTTCCTCCTGCTGACCCTGTAGCCCGGCCTCTCCACGGTGACGTTGACGTCCATACCCGTTATACCGAGGTTCGGGTCGTACCTAGTGCCCGGAATGTCGATGTGCTCCCTGATGCCAAAAGCAAAGTTGCCGTTGCCATCGAAGCTAGTGGGCTTCACCCTGCCCCCGATGGCCCTGAAGGCTTTCTGCAGGAAAGTGTCCGCTTTCTCGCCTCGCAGAGTAACAAGGCATGCCATGGGCTCCCTCCTTCTTATGCCCCACTGCCTTATGGTCTGCTTGGCGACGCGCTGGCACGGTTCCTGCCCCGTGACCTGGCTCAAAATGGTCATCGCTCTATTGAGGGGCTCCCCCGATGCGCCTACGGAGATGTTTACGACGACTTTACCTATCTTCAGCTGCTTCATGGGGTTCTCCGCCATCATTCTTCACCAGCCTGCAGCGTTATCTCCGGCTCATTTGAGCCGACCACGAACACGTACCTGGAGAGGGTTCTGATGTCTTCTCCTTCAGCCGTTCTGATGGTGCATGTCTTCTTCCAGCCAGGCTCGGGGCCGAAGCCTATTATCATCCCCTGGGCGCCCTGGCTTCTACCCCCGGTTACGATGCTCTGCTGCATCTCCTTGAACTCGATGTGGCCTTCTATCTCCTTCTCTGGGACGCTGATCTTCAGTACGTCGTTTACATTGTAGTCGTCCTCCTCAGCGGATACAACCTTGTTGTAGCCGTCGTGGAGATTCAGCTGCGTCTTTCCACCGGGCTGAGTCTTCTTTCCCGTGATCTTTACCAACTTGTATTTGGCTTCTTCTTCAGTTATGGGAAGAAACTTTAGTTTTCCTCCGTGGTCTGGAAGGACCCTGAAGAACTCCTTAGATTCAGGTACACTGATCACGTCCATGAGCCCTACAGGGTGCCGCTCGTTAACCCTAGTCTTGCCGTCGACGAATATTTTCCTTTGTGTGACAAGGATCTTCACCTCTTTAGCGGATTTGGCGTATCTCAACTCGTCTCTGAGAACCACGCCTATGGGTATTGACGTGTGTAACGAGTGTGGGCCGGGGCTCGTTCGCATCGTCCATTTTCCACTCTTACGCTTTATGGACCAGAAACTAGGGCTCTGAGGTCTCTTGAGATGTCTTGAGGGGCCCTTCTTTCCCATCTCTATTCCTCCTCCGCGCTGAAGCTTCTGCGCTCCAGCATGTCCCTCCTCCAAGGATCGTCAAGGTTGAGCCTAGTGATCATCACGTTCTCGGCCCTTATCGGAATCTGAAACGTTGACCCATCCTGCCGTGTCCTCGTGACCCCCTCGACGTAGATCTTAAGATCCTTCGTGTTCACCCTCAGGACTCTGCCCTCGGCGAGCTTCCTGTCGCCCTTGGTGATGCTGACCGTGTCGTTTGCGATCACAGGCATAGACCTTGTGCCGTACTCGGCTCTGAGGCTAGGTGACAGAGGCGCTGAAATGTACCTCCGTCTCTTATGGTTTGGCGCATTGTACATGTTGCGCCTCGCCGTGGACGGTTTCCTCGATCCCTTCTTCACCTATACCACCATCCTCGCTATGTTACTCAGCCGCGGCCAGCGGTTGACTGCCTCCCTAGCTACAGGGCCTTTGATGTCTGAGCCTCTCATGGTTCCCTCAGGTGTCAGTATGACCGCCGCGTTGTCCTCGAACTGGACCCTGGTGCCGTCGGTTCTAAGGTACAGGCGCTTCTGTCTGAC
>CAYFYM010000155.1:0-1843 GCA_964347405.1 uncultured Candidatus Bathyarchaeia archaeon
TGTTCCGGGCAATATACACCTATGCAATTCGGTCCGATGATGCGAACATTTCCCTGTTGTGCTTTCTCGAGCATTTGTTGCTCTAGCTTATATCCATGTTGTGCATCCATCTCGCTGAATCCAGCTGTGAAGAATTGAACAGCTTTGACATTTTTGGCCACGCAGTCATCTAGTAGCTCCGACACAGATTGTCGAGGAATAGCTACGATAACGTAATCTACTTCTCCGGCTATCTGCTTGAGGTTCGAGAAAATCTCTAGGTCGGCAATACGGCCACTCTTGGAACCAACCGGGTAAATATATCCCGGGAAACCAGCGGACTTCAGAGACCAGACCCATACTGAACCAGCTTTGATTGAGGTAGTCGATGCCCCAACGACAGCAATAGATTTGGGGTAAAATATAGGCTCAAACTCCTTAAGCTTTTCCTCAAACAAAGGTAATCCTCAGGGCTTCAACCCGCCGCAGAAATTCGAGCTTAGCCAACTTGTAGTTATCGGGAGAATAGACCTTCGGTTATCATTCCAAGATTATTCGGGCGTCAACAGCAACAGCCTTATCAGGATAGGCAAATATCGGATTAAGGTCGAGCTCTCTTATTTGAGGATTTTTCTCGACAAACTGAGATACCTTTACTATGAGCTTTTCCAATGCGGGTATGCTGGCTGGCTTTTGACCTCTGTAACCTTCCAATACGGGATATCCCTTTATTTCTCTAATCATTGCTCTGGCGTCTCTTATAGTAACCGGGACTATTCTGAAGGAGACATCTTTTAGTACCTCTACCAGTATGCCGCCGAGCCCAAACATGAGTACAGGACCGAACTGAGCGTCCTTGCTCATGCCCACAATCACTTCCACACCCGGTGGAGCCATCGGTTGTACGGAAACGCCCTCAATGTGAGCTTTGGGATACGCTTGTTTAATGGAGGATACAATCTCGTTATAGGCTTTGCCTACTTGAGCAGCGTTAGCTAATCCTAATTTGACACCGCCCGAATCACTTTTGTGGACTACACCGGTGGAACTTATTTTCAAAACGACAGGAAATCCCATTTCATTGCTTATAGAAATAGCCTCCTTCTTGCTTCTGGCTAGTTTAGCTTCAACAACAGGTATCCCTGCCTTCTTAAGAAGTGCCTTGGATTCGACTTCGGTTAACAAATTTTGGCTCTTTACCATCGATTATCTCCTTCCATAGGTTGGGTTATTCGAAGTTAGCCCTTTATTGTAACCCGTTATTTATTTTTTCTCTAGTATATTTGTGATTTGACTTATTCACTAACACAAATGGAACAATCTATCACCTTGGTTTGCATAGGACTTCCCTGACTTTTAACTGAAAAAAGTCATGGGTATGAGCCGGCTTAATAACCAGTGCGGTATCTGCTCCGCTCCCCGTGCCGCCGATAGAGATTATCTCCTCATCTGTCCTTATGAGACCAGCATCGGCAGCCATAAGGACTATTTCGCAAGCTACTTTGGTGCCCTGTCCAAAGACCTTTAAGGTATGAGCCATGATTTCATCCACCTGATACGTATTGAACCTTCGACGAACCGCCCTGCCTACCCCTCCAAAGGCATGGGTGGCAGTTAGAATTGTTCCTCCCTTTTCCAGTATCGCTGACTTGTTTGGCTGTGTTAATTCCTGAACATCGGGTGTGGGGAACCCTGCAGCATGAGTAACGACCACTACCCTGTAACTGGCAAACACATTCAATGCCTTCAATCCAGTTTCCCCACTGGTAGAAGCTACAACTACGCTTTTTATACCTAACTCCTCGGCTCTTCTCTTAGCTACCTTCAGAGTCTCTTCTGTATTTACATTACCTGGTTCCAGAAA
>CAYFYM010000156.1:0-2374 GCA_964347405.1 uncultured Candidatus Bathyarchaeia archaeon
TACCCGAGGCGTTACTCATGGCGGTCAAGCTTGCGTACCTGACGACTTTGTCGAAGTTTTTCAAAGGCTCTTCGAAGGTCGGGTTGACCTCCCCTAGCTTGAAGGGAGGCTCGGGTACCGTCGCGGTTAGTACCGTGTCATAGTCTTGCATGAAGTGGTTGAAGTTTCGCCCGAATGTTTCTAGAACGTCGTGCGACGTCTTGTAGTCGATGGCTGACAGCTTCAGACTCTTCTGGTATAGCCCCCACGTCAGGTTTTCGAACCATTCTCTCTCTGGGCCACCCGCCCTCAGGGATATGGTCTTCACGATGGTCCCGGCGATGGTGCTCCATATGTTCAGGAAGGAGTCGACGAACAACGGGGTCTCCAGCCCCATCATGTCCCCGATCTCGACCTCTGATACGCTGTGCCCGTGCTCGTCGCAGATCTCGGCGGCGCGCCTCACCACCTTCTCTACGTCCGGGTGGAAACTCCCGCCCACCGCTGAACTGGTTACCAGCGCTATCTTTAGCTTCTTGGGATCGATGGCGGTTTCTTCGAGGTAGGGGCGGCTCTTTGGGGGAGCCGCGTAGGGTTCGCCGACGCAGAAGCCGTCTATTATGTCTAGGAACGCCGCGCTGTCTCTCACCGAGCTAGTTAAGGCATGGTTGACGCTTAGCCCTAGGTTGGCTGTGCCCGATATGGGGCTGTAGGGCACTCTTCCTCGTGTGGGTTTTACTCCGAATAGCCCGCAGAAGGAGGAGGGTATCCTTATGGAGCCGCCTCCGTCGCTGCCGTGGGCTATGGATACCATGCCGCTGGCTACCGCGGCTGCCGCCCCGCCGCTTGAGCCCCCGCTTGTGTATTCCGTGTTCCAAGGGTTGCGGGTTGGGCCGTGGACTCTAGGCTCGGTTGTGCATGTAAGCCCAAACTCGGGCACATTTGTTATCCCGAGGATTATCAAGCCCGCTTTTTTCATCCGGCTTACTATCTCCGAGTCAAAAGCCGCAACGTTATCTTTGAAAAGAGCTGCTCCGCTGGTGTTCCTTACTCCCTTCACTTGGACGAGATCCTTCACAAGGATCGGGACGCCGGATAAGGGGCTCTCTGGGAGCTGTTTTGAAGCTGTTTCGCGTGCTTTTTCATACGTCTTAGTTACCACTGCGTTGATGAAGGGGTTGTGTTTCTCTATTCGCTGTATCGCGTCCTCGACGAGTTCTGATGAGGATAAAGATCCGTTTTTTATTTGAAGCGCCTGTTCGACCCCATCAGACTTTGGTTTAACCATTTTACTCCGTTTATGTCTATTTTGAGAATCAATTAACGATTTCGAATACATCGTCGAGGCCGCTTCACTCTCGCCCTGATGAGGGCCACCGCGACCACCAGCCAGTACCCGTAGTTGGGCAGGGTGAGGATGACGCTTACCCAGTAGCCCTCCTGCACGTAGAAAACGATGACCAGCCCGATGCCGAGCACCAGCATCAGGGTACCCAATAGGTTGTAGCCCTTCAAGACCTCTCTGTCCCTGTACGCGGTGTAGATCATCAGGAAACCGGAGAGGAACAGGAAGAGGTTGCCGACGTCAAGCGTGGTGGGCATAACAATGTATCAAACGACAAAGCATATAACAAACCTGATAAACGGCGGAAGTAAATCCAGAAACATGAATAGGAAATATGTCGTAGGTTACACCGTGGCCGCGATGATAGCCATGATCGTGTTCACCGTATACGGGTTCACCGAGTCCATGCCGGACAACGTGTACACCCGGCACGGCCTACCCGTCGTGTGGGGGAGGCACCAGACCGTCACCATAGCGGGCCCCGTTGACACGTGGACCGTGAGGCTGAACGCGCTTGTCGGCGACCTGGTCTTCTGGTCCGCCGTGACGCTGACGGGCCCCCTACTGCTGACCAGAGAAAACGAAAGAGAGAAGCCCCCGAGTGAATTGGGCTAGGTGATAACTCCCTTCTTCCTCAGCGCCTCGATCTCTTCGTCGCCGTAGCCAAGCATCTCGGACAGTATCTCCTCGTTGTGCTGGCCGAGGCTGGGTGCCGCGCACACGTCGGCCGGCGTCCTGGAGAACTTGACGGGGAAGCTGGGCTGGCGGACCCTCCCCGCCTTGGGGTGGTCGATCTCCACGATCATCCCACGAGCCTTGACCTGGGGGTCCTCGACCACCTCGTCCAGCTGATACACCGGCGCCACGGGGACGTTGGCGGCGACGAGGGAGTCCACGACGCCGCGCATCGTCTTGTTGGAGACCCACTCCTGCAGGTCCTCGTAGCCCAGCCCCAGCTTCTCCATGGTGCCCCGCTTGAAGTTCTCGACGACGACGTCCGCGTCCTCGAGGAGCCTGAAGAATATGGCCTTGCCTTCCTCGCTCTTGAGG
>CAYFYM010000157.1:0-5860 GCA_964347405.1 uncultured Candidatus Bathyarchaeia archaeon
GCGTGACCCCTCAACGTGTGCAGCCCCACGTCGAGAGCTGCTTCAACTACTATACGGTTAAGCTGGACTTGGATAGGCTCAGGTGTGGCAGGGACAGGTTCGTCGAGGCGTTGAGGGCGGAGAACGTCGAGTGCGGCGTCTACTATCCCTCGCCGCTGACTAGTCACCCCCTTCTGGGGGACGGCTCGACGTGCCCAGGCGCCGAGGAGCTCAGCCGGAGCGTCCTGAGTCTGCCCATGCACCCGTTTCTACGCGAGTACGAGATCGAGGCTGTGGCCGAGGCGCTGGGGAAGGTCGTCAGCCACTTTCTTCGGTGCCCTCCCAGTTTCTTCTGCGCTCGAGGTACTCGCTGTAGCCGTACCGGCGGGTCGCGGGGCTGCCGTAGTGGACTTCGCCGGGTGGAACGTCCCTGGTGACGACGGAGCCCATCCCGACGACTGCGTGCTTGCCCACGGTGACGCCGGAAAGGAGCGTGGCCCCTGCGCATACTATGGCGCCGTCCTCCACCGTGACTCCCTTGAGCCTCTTGGAGGCGGGGTACGGGTCGTTGGTGAAAACGGCGCCGGGGCCGATGAACACGTCGTCGCCTATTACTGTGCCCGGCGGCAGGTAGACCATGCCCTGGACTCGGCAGTTGCGGCCTATAGTGACGCCGGAGTCCACGTGGCAGAGGGAGCCTATTGTGGTCTCGTCGCCTATGCTGGTGTTGTCGCCTATGTAGGTGAGGTGCCATATCTTGACGCCTCTCCCCAGGGTGACGTTGCGGCCTATGGTGCTCGTCGATGACATACCCTTCACACCTGGATGAATGTTCGTGTGGGGGTGTTTATATTCTCCCGGTTTCCTGTTCAAGTGATTCGATGTATCTCACGCGGGGCCAGGAGCGTATGCTGGAGGGGGAGGACGGGGACGCCACCAGGAAGGGCATGGAGCTGCTCGTGGCGCTGGGTGAGGTCTTCGGCGCCGGGAGGCTGGTGCAGGTTGAGTCGGCTCACATAAGCGGCGTCAGCTACAAGAACCTGGGCGACGCTGGCACGGAGTGGCTCGAGGAGCAGGCGGAGCTTGGCTCACGGTGCCGCGTCAGGGCGACGCTGAACCCGGCGGGCATGGACATGGAGAAGTGGGCGGAGATGGGGGTCCCCCCCGAGTTCGCCGAGGGACAGAGACGCGTCATAGATGCTTTCAGGCGGATGGGCGTCGAGCCCACTTGTACCTGCACGCCGTACCTGATAGGCCACGTGCCCCGCATGGGCTCCCAGGTGGCGTGGGCGGAGAGCAACGCGGTCTGTTTCAGCAACAGCGTCATCGGTGCCCGAACTAACAGGGAGTCGGGGCCCACGACGCTGGCGTCCGCCGTCACCGGCCTCACGCCCCTCTACGGCTACAGGCTGGACGAGAACCGGCGGCCCGGGAAGATAGTCGAGATTGAGGCGGAGCTGAAGACGAGGCTGGACTACAGCGCCCTCGGGTACGTGACGGGGAAGACGCTGGGCAGCGCCGTCCCCTACTTCAGGGGGCTGGGACGCCCCGACTTGGAGTCCATGAAGACCCTCGGCGCCGCATGCGCCACCAGCGGCGGAGTCGCGCTGTGGCACGGGGAGGCCGTCACGCCTGAGGCCGAGTGGGCTGCAGGGCATCTCGACGGAGTCGAGGAGGTGACGGTTGAGCGCGGCGACCTGGAGGAGGCGCGTGAGCGGCTGGTCTGCGACCCCTCGAACCCCACCTACTGCGTGGGCTGCCCTCACTGCAGCCTGAGGGAGATGGCGGAGACCGCTGAGTTAGCCAGGGGCAGGGACCTCAGGGGCAGGCTCTGGGTGTTCACCAGCAGAGGCGTCTACCAGGAGGCGGCGAGAGCAGGCCACGTCCAGACCATAGAGGAGGCCGGCGGGAGGGTGTACAGGGACACGTGCATGGTTGTGGCGCCCCTCCGCGAGATGGGATGGGAGGGGGTGGCCACGAATAGCTTCAAGGGTGGCCACTACAGCGTGGCCCACGGCTTCGAGACGGAGATCACCACCCTGGACAAGCTGGTGGAGGGGGCCTCGGGATGATCCTCAGGGGGCGTAAGGTTATGGGGGGTACCGCCGAAGGCGAGGCTCTCGTGAGCGCGGAGCCTGTTAGCTTCTACGGCGGCGTGGACCCCGAGACGGGCTGCGTCACGGAGCCAGGGCACTGCTGCTGCGGGGAGAACATCAGCGGCAAGGTCTTCGTGTTCCCCACGGGGAAGGGCAGCACCGTTGGGAGCTACGTCATCTACAGGATGAAGAAGCTGGGAACGGCGCCCGCGGCGATAGTCAACGTGGAGACGGAGGCCATCATCGCCACCGGCTGCGTCATCAGCGACATACCGCTGGTGGACAAGCTCGACGGAGACCCCTTGAAAGCGATAAGGACGGGGATGAGGGTCAGGGTCAACGGCGACGAAGGGATAGTCGAGACCTTTTAGCATGCCCCACCGCTAATGACTTAATGGCGTACCCCAAGACTTCTTATGGTGCCCTGTTTTGCTTGAGAAGCTTCAGCGGGAGCTTGAGCGCGTCGAGGTGTACAGGAAGAAGGCCATAGAGTTCAAGGACAGGAGGTTTCCCGACTTGGAGGGTTTTAGCTTCATCGAGGGCATGCCGTACCACGTCGTAGACGGCGTGCCCCACTATTATTACATCGTCGAGGAGGTGAGCGAACGCCTGTTCCTCCACGACGCCCGTACGCTGGACGAGTGCGCCCTCGCGGTGATGGCGGTCACCGACATGAACGAGGTGGACATAATAGGAGCCCTTGAGGCCATGGCGATACCCATCTGCACGAGCCTCTGCCTCAAGACTAGGAAGCCCATGGCCGTCATCGGCAAACGGAAGTACGTGGACGACGTCTCAGGCTACACGCCACCTGGCCAGATAGAGATAGTGAAGACGACCGGGTACAGCGAGACCTACCTGTACGCCAACGACATCCCCCGGGGGAGCAACGTGCTGCTCGTGGAGCCCATCTCCAGCACCGGCGGAAGCCTCCGCAGGGTCACCGAGGAGTTCACGGAGAGAGGCATAAACGTCGTCGACATGGTCACCGTCATAGGGAAACCCGACTACCGGTACGAGGAGGAGATAGCTAGGTCCGGGCAGGAAGCCAAGACCCTCCTCAAAGTACGCATCAAGGGCTACGTTGAGCTGGGGGACGGCCACGGGTACTCCGAGACAGATGTCGAGAAGACCGAATGGTTCAGGAAGGCTGAGCCCATGGTGGATAGGATGAGGGACCGGTACGAGGAGGCCATGAACCGGCTGCTTGAGACATGAAATATAGCACTGATATGGAGCCTGTGTATGGGCTCTGTGTTCCCATTTCAGGCAACATTCGCCGATTACAGAGTATAATGTCATAAATGATTTAACATCAATATAGAGTGGGTATCGATATGGGTAACTACAGTCGCAGGCTTAACGGAATCCAGGCCAAGATGGAGGAGAATGGGCTGGACCTCGTCGTCCTCGGCGCCGGCCCGGACTTCCAGTACCTCACAGGCGCCGCCGTCGAGTGGCGAAGGTGGAGAGACCTAACTCACCCGGCGGAGGCGGTGTTCGTGCCGTCGGACGGCGAGCCGATAATCCTAGCCGGGATGGGCTCAGCGAAGAACGCTAGACGGGGCTGGGTCGAAGAGGTGAAGAGCCTGGGAATGTTCGAGAACCCCGCGCCTGCGGTGAAGGAGATCATAAAGGAGCTGGCTGATGAGCCCACGAAGGTGGGCGTCGGCGAGTACACCTGGGGGAGCCTCATGTTAACCGTGGCGTCCATCTGCAAGGGCGCCTCCTTCAGGAGCGCCGAGGGGCTCCTCGACGACGTGAGGATGATCAAGGAGGCCGGGGAGATAGACAGGCTCTGGAAGGCTGCGAAGCTCACCGAGGACGTGATGAGCCGCATCATAGACCAGATGGACGCAGGGGAGACCATGAGGGGCGCCGGACTGAAGATAGAGACCATGGGCAGGATGATCGGCGCCAGCGACGTCAGCTTCCCAGCCACAGCCGGGTTCTGCAAGTCAGGCAGCGAGCCCATTGACGAGATCTTCAACTACGAGAAAGGGCAAGGCCTTGAGCCTGGCACAAGCATAGCGTTCGACGTCGGCTTCGTTCTAGACGGCTACTGCAGCGACTGGGGTCGCAGCTTCTACTTCGGCGAGCCCGAGGGGCACGTCGAGGAGGCCTACGCGGCGCTCCAGACGGCCGTGGTGGAGACGGTGGACGACATAGGCGACGAGGTGCAAAGTGTGAACGAGATATTCCCCAGCATAGAGCTCATCTGCGACAGGGAGGGCTACGGCGACTATCTCCGCGCTAGGTTGCCCGACGGCACGGTGGGTCACCAGATCGGCGTCGAGGTCCACGAGGATCCGTGGTTCAGGCCGGAGAACAGCCACGAGCTGGTGGACGGCATGGTTTTCTGCTTGGAGCCCAAGCTCTGGCACAAGGGCGAGTACTACCTCCGCGTCGAGGACATGGTGCTGATAAAGAACGGCGGAGCCGAGTTCCTCACTAAATACGATCGTGAACGCTTCAAGCTTTAATCTCTAATACTTCCCCCGCATCCTTATATCGGGAGACGACTTGGGAGCCGTGAGCCCACGATGAGCGGAGGCTGCTTCATAGTAATTGAGGGGATCGACGGGTCAGGTAAATCGGAGCAGTTCCAGAGGCTCACGAAGAGGCTTAAGAGGAGAGGCTACAAGTTGGTGGCCACGCGTGAGCCGACGAAGGTGTATCCCGTGGGCCGCCTCATCGAAAAGGTGCTCAGGATGGAGGAGCAGGTCTCGGAGGAGGCGCTGGCGCTGCTCTTCGCGGCCGACAGGGCGGACCACACGGAGAGGAAGATCAAGCCGGCGCTGGAGGAGGGCTCCGTGGTGGTCTCTGACAGGTACGTGCACAGCTCACTGGCATACCAGAGCCGCGGGATGGGCAAGGAGCTGGACCTAGACTGGATCAAGATGATCAACAGGTACGCGTTGGAGCCCGACGCCGTCGTCTTCCTCGACGTGTCGCCCGAGGTCGGGCAGGCTAGGCTGAGCAACGGTCAGGTACGCATCAAGGATCACTCCTACTTCGAGAGCATCAGCCAGCAGGAGAGGATCAGGGTGGTCTACCTAGATGTGCTGAACTTGATAGACTCGCCTCTGGGCTCCGAGAAGGTCGTCGTAGGCCAGACCGGCGGTACGAGGGTCTTCAGGGTAGACGGCGGTCTTCCCGTCGACGAGGTCGAGAAGATCGTGTGGAGACAGGTGTCGGGCCTGTTGAAGGAGCTGAACGTAGAGCCGGAGGAGAGGGACTCGAAGGCGGAGTCTCTGACCCGGTTCATCGATGAGTAGCCCGCATCACCTCGATCTTTATATCCTTCCCGATGTTTGCTTGATGGATCTGGTTTGCAGGTTGAAGCCTATGCTTTGGTGACGGCTTTCAGCTTCGGGCTCTCGGCGGTGCTCGTGCGCAGAGGGCTTAGCGAGTCCACGGCCGTCACCGCCACCCTCGTCATCAGCGGGGTCCAGGTGGCCGTCCTTAGCCTGCTGCTTCTGTTGTCGCCGCCGAGCCTCAGCTGGGCGGCGGTGGGCTACTTCGTCGTCGCCGGGCTGTTGGCCGCGACTATGGGCAGGACCCTGAACTACATCAGCATCGACAGGCTCGGTGTGCCCATTAGCACTTCGCTGAGCGGCACAAACCCGCTGTTCACCATAGTGTTCGCTTCCATACTCATAGGCGAGGCCGTGGAGGCGAGCACCGTCGCTGGCACCGCGTTGGTGGTCGCCGGGATCGCGTTGATAAGCGGCTGGGGAGGAGAGAACAGCGTCAGGAAAGGCGACCTCGTCATCCCGCTGGCA
>CAYFYM010000158.1:0-6567 GCA_964347405.1 uncultured Candidatus Bathyarchaeia archaeon
AACTACAGCGCCGCCGCCCGCTACATCCACGAGGAAGTGGAGAGCCTGGCAGGCAGCGACGTCGACCCAAACACCATAGTAACGGCGATCATGCGTTTCTCACGCGAAGCCATAGAGGCTCAGCCCCTGGAGCCCCGGGGGGCCCTCCACGGCTCACGGCTGAACCTGGAGACCGATATAAAGGACGTGACCATCAGGGTGCCGCGGAGGGAGCAGGTGGATATTGTGAAGCAGCTCACGGAGCTGCAGAGCCAGGGCCTCAAGCTAAGGTTCTACCAGTTCCCCGATAGCCTCAAGATAGTCACCACCTCCGAGGCCATGACCCAGATAATGCAGGACCTGTGGCAGTACGAGCCGGAGATAAGGGAGGGCTACACCGAGCTCAACATATCCATGGCCCAGGGAGACGACCGGTACGACAGGATAGCCCTCCTCAGCGACCTCCTCTTCCGGAACGGCGTGCACCTCGTGGACGCGTTCTTCAGCGGCGACGAGGCCAGCCTAGTCATCAGGGAGGAGGACGCCTCCAAGGCCTTCGAGGTGCTAAGAAGCCAGATCAGGTGACCCGGAGCCTCTGCGGGCAAGAGTCAACGCCAGAGCCACGCCGAGCACGGCGGCGGCCGCGGAGAACTGCAGGGCACCGTTCGCCCCCGCCCTCTCGGCTATGACGCCCAGCACCGCCGGGCCGACTATACCGCCGATGTTCCCGAACATGCTGTACACGGCCATGGCTGTGGCCCTACGGTCTCTGGGCGCCTCCTCAGACACGTACACGTTTCCAGAGGTGAGGTAGAAGCCGTAGGCCACGCCCTGAACCCCCATCAGGACACTCACCAGCACCAGGCCCACCGAGTTGGAGACCGTGAATATCGTCGCCGCCGAGAGCAACAGCCCTGCGGCCATCAGGTTCAGAGCCTTGATCCGCCTGGTGAGGGAGCCGACCGGGAGCCTCACAGCGGTGCTGGCCAGACCCCTCGACGTGAGCCCGATGCCTACCTCAGCCTCGTCTAGCCCGATGTCTGAGCCGTACACGGGGAAGAACAGGGTGATGGCGTTGAACATCACGGAGTTGACGAAGTTGGCGACGCCAGAGGCGAGTATCCTTGGGTCTCTGACTAGCTCGCTGAGCCCCGTCTGTGCCCCGGTCCTGCCGGCCTCCACTTTCTTCTCTCTGACCATCAGCAGGAGAAGAAGCCCGAGGACGGCGAAGCCGCTGCTGAGCTTGAAGCTCAGGCTCGGGCCGACGAGCTTAGCCGCGAAGCCACCTACGAGAGGGCCCATGGTGAAGCCGAGTCCCATCGACGTCATATAGAGGCCCTGGGCCACATTCCTGAAGTCATCCTCAGCGACCTCTGACATCAGCAGGAAGCCGTTCCCGAAGATGAGCCCCACACCGATGCCCAGGGCAACCCTGATGGGGTAGAGGTGATACGGGCTCGTTGCCACCATGTATGAGAGGGGAACCACGACGAACAGGATGAGGCCTGGTACCATCATGCGTCTGCGCCCGTATCTGTCGGAGAGACGACCCAGCGGCAGGGAGAGTACTAGCATGGCTATCGCCGCCACGGAGCCGTATGAGCCCAGCATGCTCAGGGACGCCCCGACGCCCCGGGCGTACCCGGGGAAGATGGGTATCACGGCGCTGTGGCTCGCGTCCGTGAAGAAGATGGCCAGGCTCAGCAAAATTACGTCACGCGAGAGCCCCGGCCTATCCATGGCGTCTGATCATCGACGCGGAGTTATGAAACCTTCCCGCCCGGCCTCGCCCCGATGACGAACCTCAGCCCGTCGAACAGGCTTGAGTACGGTACGTGGCCCTCGTTCTCCACCGTCTTCACCTCCCACCTCAGCCCCTCGGGCGCGTTCAGCCGGAGGTACTCGGAGAACCCCGGGACGTAGTCAACCACACGGCCGTAGTCTTGGCGGCCGTAGATCATGTAGAGCTTCGTCACGATGCTCTCTGGGCCTTTGAACCGCTCCGCCGCCAGCCCGTGGATGTAGTCGCTGCACCAGCCGATCATGGGGCTCGATGAGACCACCCCGTCGAAGACGTCGGGCCTCTTCAGAAGGGCGTAGAGGCAGAAGAGCCCGGCGTTGGACGCTCCGAATAGGAGGTTATAGTTGGATGATCTGTACCCGGCGTTGACTGTGGGTATGAGCTCCTCGGCCATGAACCGGAGGAACACGTCCGCTCCCCCGCTGGACTTCTTCTCGGGCACCGCCGCGGGCAGCATGTCCCGGTCCCTGTCGGTGTTGAGGACGCCCACTGTGATGACCTCGGGGATTGCCTCGACGTAACTCATCAGCCTCACAGTGGCGACGTTGTGGACGTGGAACGGGGTGAAGTCGGCGTCCAGCAGGTACAGCACAGGGTATACCCCCGATGAGCCGTGGTAGCCTTCCGGGAGTCCGACGATGAACTCCCTCGTCTCCCCGAGCGCTTCAGAGTAAACCCGGTGCCTCTCCCCTAACCCAGTGAACTCCATGAGGTGAAGTAGATGAACGCGTTTATATGAGTTGGCCCACCAGCTCGACGATCCTCTGGATGTTGATGGATTCCTCGGTGTACCACAGCCAGCCCCTATCCTCGCATATGCCCCTCATGCTAGGGCTCGGGTTCAGAGCAACGGGAAGCCCGACCAGCCCCAGAGTCTCCGCGTCCTGATCAGAGTCACCGAAAGCCACCGACCTACCCAAATCTACGCCATGCTCCACGGCTATCCGTCTCGCTGCCTCCGCCTTGACCTCGCCTAGAATCAGGTTGCTCTCCAAACGCCCAGTGTAGAAGTCTCCGCTTCTCTCGAAGACGGTCCCGTACTCGCCATGGAACCCTAGGCCGTGTAGACGCCTGATCGGCTCGATGGGTGAACCTGACAACGCGATGACGCGGTCAACGGTCTCCCTCATCGCGGCGACGAGCGCCCGGCTGTAGGAGAACAAGGTCCCGGGGACATGGCTCGTCATGAAGGCCTCTGCGTGAGTCTCGACGAGGTTCACCTCCACTCCCCTCAGCGACTCAGCGAAGAGGGCGGGCACCCTCTCCGCCGTCTCACGGTACGTGAGCTCTCCCCGCAGGTTCCGGTCCGAGATGCCAATGATCTCGTCTTTGTATCTAACGTCGACGACACCTTGCTCGGCGAGGTACTCGTGGAAGCTCCTTATGATGAAGCCCCTCAGGAGGGTGCCGTCGATGTCGAAGAAGGCGCAGCTCAGCATACCATCGATCCAAAGTCTTGTCTGAACCCGTTGATAGGTTTTTATTGGCGTCGGCGGGGTTTGGTTTATGGCTGAACGCTGGGAGGCCCGGCTGCCCTTCTTCTACGGGTGGGTGGTCTTCGTGTTGACGTTTCTCATCTACATGTTCATGTATGGGCTCAGGTACAGCGTCGGCATATTCTTCACCCCCATACAGCAGGAGTTCGGGTGGAGCACCGCCGCGACGGCGAGCGGCGTCACCATCTTCTTCTGGGTCTACGCGTTGAGCGCCCCCTTCGTGGGCAACCTCGCCGACCGCATAGGCGTCAGGAAGACTGTTCTGCTAGGGGGGCTGCTCCTCGGCGGAGGCGGGGCCATGGTGTCGTTCATCACGGAGCTCTGGCAGCTCTACTTAGTGTGGGGGGTGGTGGCCGCCATGGGGTCCGCCGCCCTCTACGTGGTGCCCACCATGGCGTTGAGCAAGTTCTTCCACAGGAAGCGTGGGTTGACGGTGGGCTGGAGCAGCGTGGGGGTCAGCGCCGGGCAGGCCGTGATTATTCCCGTCGTTGCGTCCTTCATCCCGGTCATGGGCTGGAGGGCGTCCATCAGGGCGCTGGGGCTCGTGGTGATGATGGTCACCGCCGTCGTCGGGTACCTGTTTCTGCGTGAAGACCCTGAGAGCCTTGGGCTACACCCTGACGGCCTCGACTCGCCCATTGTCGACGAGGGGGACGGGAACCCGGGGGAGGTCAGCTGGACGCCGAGGGAGGCGCTCGGGACCAAATGCTTCAGGCTGACAGCGGTCTCCTATTTCTTCGCCGTCGGCGGCATCATCTCTATTCTCACGTTCGCGGTTCCCCACATGATAATGATTGGGATATCTCCGCTGCAGGCGAGCGCGGCGTTCGGCGTCATAGGCCTCATGAGCGCTGTTGGCAGCTTCGTGTTCGGCGTCGTCTCGGACAGGTATGGGAGGAAGACCACGATTCTGCTCACCACGGGCGGGATGGCGGTTGCGTTCCTCGTCGCCACCGTGATACCGGCGAACCTTACTCTGCTATACGCGTGGGCGGTGCTCTATGGAGTGTCTTACGGTGGGGCGCCTGAGCAGTACGCCGCCATAACCACGGACTATTTTGGACGGATGTATAACACTACGCTTTTCGGCTTGATGACTCTCGCCGGGGGGCTGGGTGGAGGGCTGTTTCCCTTGATCGGGGGGTGGCTTGTGGACTTGACGGGCAGCTACTACGCGACTCTGCTCTTCCTGGGCGTCATGATGGCTCTGGCTAGCTTGACCACGTATCTGGCGGAGCCGCCGGGGGCGCCTAGCGCTCCAGCTCGCTGAGCATCTTCTCCAGCCTGTCGGGGTCTGCCCCGTGTCTCTCGGCCACCTCCTTGATCCTGCTGTAGGGGATATCTGGTCTCTTCGCGGTGAACGGCTGGTTGGGCTCTCCTCTCATGTCGAGGCGGAGGACATCCCAGCGGGCGTAGTGGCCCAGGGCGTCCACGTAGGCTTTGGTGTGGCGGCGGTCGTCCTGGTCCAGCTCGGCGTAGAGGATGGTTTCCTTGTTGAACGTGGGTTCTACGAGGTAGACGCCGGCGGGGTTCAGTATGCTTGAGCCTCCGGAGGCGATGTTGAAGTCCTGTGTGTCTTCCGGCATCTCTTGGTCGGGGATGTACTGGCAGGCGCTGAGTACGAAGTTCTGGGTCTCCATGGCGTACTCCTTGCACGCGTACTCGATGTCGCATAGGTGGTGGTCGTCGCCCGCCTTGTACCTGCGCTTCTTGCCGGGGTGCCAGTCCATTACCCAGTAGCCGTCCCAGAGGGCGCAGTGTATCTCCTCGCCGAGGTACGCCATGGCGGCCTTGAGGAGGGTCATGTGGTGCTCGTAGCATACGAGGCCGCCCACGGTGCCTACGGCGGTGTCGAATACGGCTAGGTCCCGGGCGTCGCCGGGGGCCCAGACCGTGCGTTCTCCGTGGGTGGGCATGAGCTTCCGGTGCCGTCCGAGGAGGCTGCCGTCGCCGTCGAAGAAGAGTATGGTGTTGTAGAGGGTGTTGCTTCCCTTGACGTCGCTCATCTCGGTGCAGCCGACCACGGCTACGAGGCCGGCGTCCCTGGCCGCGTCGCCCAGGGTCTCGGTGTCGCCGCTGGGGACCCTGACGGCGTTCTTCATGTACTCCACCTGGTTCATGCTCCACCTGCTGATGGGGTTGGCTCCCCTCCAGTACGGGTAGCCGGGGATGTGGGTCTCGCTGAAGACTATGAGCTGCGCGTCGTTCCTGCCCGCCTCCTCCATCGCCTTACACGTTTTGTCGATGGTGGCCTCCTTGTCCATGAAGACGGGGCTCACCTGGGCCACGGCCGCCTTGAACTTCTCCTGCATAGAGATCAATCGCGGGTGGACCCGTATAAAATGTACTTCTAAACACACATACGTGACGCGGCTTTTCACCAGAGATATATTGCTAACGCGTTTCTACATGGGTATGGGAATAAGCATCTTCGGCGTGAAGGGAGTGCCCATGGTGAAGCAGGGCGACGACCTAGCGGAGCTCATCGCAGACGCCCTAGGGCGGCAGGGGGAGTCTCTCCGGGACAAGGACGTCGTCGTTATAACCCAGAAGATAGTGTCCAAGGCCGAGGGGAGGAGGGTCAAGCTGGAAGAGGTCGAGCCCTCCAGCTTCGCTAGACATATCGGGGAGACCATGGATAAGGACCCCCGGCTGGCGGAGGTCGTCCTCAGGGAGACCGCTAGGATAATCGGGATGAAGAGAAGGGCGCTCATCGTCGAGACCCGCCACGGCCACGTATGCGCCAACGCAGGCGTCGACTTCTCCAACGTCGAGGATGGCTACATCACGCTGCTCCCGGTGGACCCAGACACGTCAGCCAAGAGAATAAGGGAAAGGCTGGGGGAGCTAACCGGCGCCAAGCCGGCGGTGATAATCACGGACACCTGGGGAAGGGCTTGGCGTCTCGGCCAAGTCGACTTCGCCATAGGCGTCGCCGGCATGTCACCGTTCAGGGACTACCGTGGGGAGCAGGACATGATGGGCCACACGCTGCACGTCACCAACATAGCCGTGGTGGACGAGCTGGCGGCGGCCGCCGAGCTCGCGAAAGGGAAATCCATGGGCGTCCCCGTCGTGGTCGTCAGGGGCTACGACTACCCTGAGGGCGACGGCCGAGCCTCGGACCTCGTGAGGCCGCTGGAGGAAGACCTCTTCCGTTAGGTGGCTACCCACAGCAACAGTTTTAGCGGGCCAAAAACGAAAAGAGATGATATCTTGAACGACAAAGAGGATGCCGTATCGGTCCGGAAAAGCTCCGACGGCAACGAGATAACCATAGAGCTTGACGCC
>CAYFYM010000159.1:0-1822 GCA_964347405.1 uncultured Candidatus Bathyarchaeia archaeon
GTATACTCGGGCGACGCGTATTTAGATTGTATTAAACGTCCACCGACTCCAGTTGATCTTCTCACGAAAAATTGTTTAAAGGTAGGTGGAACACGACGCCTACGTTTTCGCCGTTCAACGCATGCGTTACTCGAAGTACACGTTGTTGGCTTCAAGCGTCTCACGCAGCCGAATGTAGGGTAGGCCCCGGCTGTACAGCACCGTCTCCGCAGAGCGCCGCGGCGGTCCCCGCGGCCTGCCCTTGGGCCATGCAGCACGCCGTGTTCCGCGTTGACATGTGCGCCCTGTGGTCTGACGTGATTATCATGCCAGTGGCGTATATGCTGTCCACGCCGCCCTGCAGGGGAATCGATTAAACCGGATTCCACCATCTTTACTTGAAACGTGTGGGACCCCCCGCACCTACTTGTAAGCGGACGAATGTTGCTGAGATTTATCTATGGGGGTGTGGGGTAGCCCTCCGGTTTACCAACCTTAGCCCTATCCCAGTAGTACAGGAACAGATCCCTACACCACCTGTGGGCTTTCTCGTCCGTGGACCTGAAACCTATGTGGTCCATCCTCTCGTCCAGGGTCGGGAAGGCTACGCGGGCTACCTTCTCGGATAACCCCAGGATCACCTCCACCCTCTCCAGGGTCCTCCTCTTGATGACGTCGTCTATCGCCGGCATGGGCCTGAAACCCGGCGGCGGAGTCATGTCCTCCGGCAGCACGAGCCTGAACTCGACGCCGCGTCTCACCGCCTCGTCCAGCAGCGGCTGCGTGCTCATGAGGATCTGGTCGGAGAGGATCCAGACGTACTCCCGCGCCTCCTTGATCATGTTCTCCACGTTGTGGAACGCCACCATGATGTCGCCGGTGAACGTGCAGTCAACGAGGTCGCCTATCCTGTTCGCGAACTCGTCGGGCAGGCGGCTCGTGGAGTGGGTGGAGAGGTACTCCCTGTGCCTGGACAGGAAATCGTAGCCCGGGAGCAGCCTCAGGGCGTGCTCCCCGTACGGGGTGAGGCCGTAGGCACCGTCGACGCCCTTCAGGACCAGCTTCTCGTCGCTGAGCCTCGACAGGTGCCTGGAGGTCTCCTGAACGGAGAGACCCAGCCTCTCCGAGACGTGAGAGAGCCTCATGGCGTCCCCCCGAAGCATGACAAGGATCCTGAGCCTGTCCTCGTTAGACAGCTCGAACATGAGGTTGCATAGCCTCTCCAAAGCCTGTTACTCTCCTGAAGGTTTACCGCCTAGTTCATAGCCGATAATTAAATTTCAGGGTTTTTCTTTAAGAGCCTAAATTAGGGCCGCCACCCATCTGGGGGTACTGGGAAGATGGGAGAATTGGTTAAGATCACGGAAGAACACGCGTTCTCCATAGAGCTGAAGTCCAAGGAGCACATCAGGCTCGTGACGATCTCAGACGCCGAGGAAAAGGTCTTGATCGAGGGGTTCCTCGGCGAGCTGGAGGAGCTGAACTCCGTCGAGGACGTCATGGTCGAGATAAAAGGGATCAACGGGGTCCTGAGGATGGACCTGAGATGGGAGGAGCTGAGAAGGATGCTTCAACGCTCGTGTACACCCGCGCGCAGGGGAAGCCCCGAAGGGCGAAGTTTGGAACGTGATAAGGAGGGTGTTCAATGACGAAAGCGGTGATCGTGTACGACTCGAACTTCGGGAACACGGAGAAGATAGCAAAGGCGCTGGCACGGGGGTTGGAGGAGAAGGAGGCGGAGGTGATCGTCGGCGGAGTGAAGCTCCGGGTCCCGCGGGAGCAGGTGCGCGTCTTCGCGTCGGATCGGGAGGCGGAGGCCGCGGGGGCGCGAAAGGCCCCCCGC
>CAYFYM010000160.1:0-18528 GCA_964347405.1 uncultured Candidatus Bathyarchaeia archaeon
ATAATCGACGCGGAGCACGGAGACACCCGCGCCGCAAACCACGGGCTAGCCATCGACATAGGCACCACGACGGTGGTCGCCATACTAGTAGACATCACCACCGGCGACATACTGGGCACAGCCTCAGGCATGAACAGACAGATCACATACGGCGAAGACCTGGTCACACGGATAGCACTCACAAAGACCCCGGAGGGCCTCAACAAGCTCCAAAACATAGAAGTGGAGACGATAAACGACCTCATAGCCCAACTCACAGAGGAAACCGGAGTAGACGCAGCCAAGATATCAGACGTCTCGGTGGGAGGCAACACCGTCATGAACCACCTGTTCGCCGGCCTCGAGACCTACTACCTAGAGATGGCCAACGTAGAGGTGCCCAGGGACCCCATAATCGTGAAGGCGCGGGACGTGGGGCTCGCCGTCAACCCCGAGGCGTACGCGTACTGCGTCCCCAACGTCAGCCGCTTCCTGGGCGGCGACGCCATAGGCGACGTCCTCGCAGGCGGCATGCACAAGTCAGAGGACATGAGCCTCATGGTAGACCTGGGCACCAACGGAGAGGTGGTTTTCGGGAACAGCAACTGGCTGTTCTCGGCGTCATGCGCGTCTGGCCCGGCCTTCGAGGGGGAGGGCGTCAGGCACGGGATGCGGGCCGCCGCCGGAGGAATCGACCACATAAAGATCGACGACGAGACCAAGGAGGCCGAGGTAACCGTCATAGGCGACGCCAAGCCCAAGGGTATATGCGGCTCGGGCCTCATAGACCTGGTCGCCGAGCTCTTCAGGGTGGGCGTACTCGACTTCGCTGGCAAGCTGGTGCCCGGCTCCCCCATGGTCAGGGAGGGGAAGTGGGGCCTAGAGTACCTCGTGGTGCCGGCGGAGGACACCGGCATAGGCAAGGACATAGTGCTCACCCAGGCCGATCTGGACTACGTCATCGACAGCAAGGCCGCGGCGTGCGGCGGCATAACCGTGCTCATGAAGAAGCTCAGGATAGGCATCGAGGACGTCAAGAACATCTACCTCGCGGGGGCCTTCGGCACCTACACCGACCTGGATAACGCCACCCTCCTCGGCATCTTCCCAGAGTTCCCCAACGCCACCGTCTACCCCATAGGCAACGGCAGCCTCTCCGGAGCCTACGCCACGCTCATGTCTATGGAGAAGCGGAGGGAAGCCAGAGAGGTGGCTCAGAAGATGGTTTACGTGGACCTGCTTGTGGACATAGAGTTCATAGACGAGTACAGCATGGCGCTGTACCTGCCCGGAGCCAAGAAGTACTTCCCCACCCTCAGCAGTGGTTAGTTTTAAAGCCGCCACCTCCATGTATCACAGAGCGACGCCCGGAACCAAAACAAGTCTACGGGCATCGATTCGGTGGAAAACATGGGTGACACAATCGTCGTAACAGGCCGCGGCGGGACGGGGAAGAGCACGTTCACGACCCTCTTCTCGCGTTTCCTCGGCGAGTCCGGCGTGGAGCCACTGCTCCTCGTGGACTCAGACCCCGACCAGAGCCTCGCGGAGATGCTGGGGATAGACCTCGCGGAGGAGAACAAGAAGTCCATAGCCGACGTGTTATCAGACATCCTCGAGGAGCGCCGCATGACGCGGATGACCGGGATGACGCCCACAGACAAGATAGAGCCCTTCCTCTTCCAGGAGAGCCTCTACGAGGGCAGGGGCTACTTCGACTTCCTGGGAGTCGGCACCAAGTGGATCGCGGGCTGCTACTGCCTCCCCGACAGGAGCCTCGGCCTAATCATGGAGAACTGGGCCGAGAACTACAGGCACGTCATAGTGGACTCCCCGGCAGGCGTGGAGCACCTCAACAGGCGGATAACCAAGAAGGTTAGCGACGTCTTCAACATACTGGACCCTTCCAAGAAGAGCTTCGACAACGCCAAGCGCAGCCACAGGATAATGCAGGAGGTAGACATCGAGTTCGATAACTACTACCTCGTAGGCGGGTACAGGTTCCCGGAGAGCCTCGACGACGAGGCGCGTAAACAGCCGTTCGAGTACCTGGGCAGGGTCGCCGCGGACCCCCGGATAACGGAGTACAACCTCGAAGGCAGGAGCCTCCTAGAGCTACCAGAGGACTCCCCCACATACCAGTCCGTCAAGGAGATAGCCATGAAGGTAGGCTACCCCAAATAGGTGAGAACCGTGAAGATAGCGGTGGCCGGGAAGGGCGGAGTCGGTAAGACGTTCATAGCGAGCACGCTGTGCAGGCTACTCTCCTATGACGGGTACAACGTGCTGGCCGTGGACGCGGATCCCAACTATAACCTCGCGTACGCCCTCGGGGTTCCCAGCGACGTAGCCGACGGCATGGTGCCGCTCACGGAGAACGAAGCCCTCATAAGAGAGAAGACGGGGGTCTCCTCGGACGAGGCGTACGCGCCGGTATTCAACATGGCGCCCACCGTGGACGACATCGTGGACAGGTTCGGGGTCAACGCGCCGGGAGGCGTCAAGCTCCTCGTGATGGGCACCGTGAGGGGCGGCGGCACCGGGTGTATGTGCGGCGCCAACGCGTTGCTCAGGGTGCTTGTGCAGCACCTCCTAATACAGAGGGGTGAGGCGCTTGTCATGGACATGGTGGCCGGGCTGGAGCACCTCGGCAGGGGCACGGCGAGGAGGATGGACGCCATGCTGGTGGTGGTTGAACCCAGGATGAAGTCCATGGACACCATGCGGAGGATACTCAAGCTCGCCGAGGAGATAGAGATCAAGGAGGTGCTCGCCGTCGGCAACAAGGTGGCCAACGACGCCGAGAGAAGGTTCATCGTGGAGAACATGGACGCCATGGAGGTGCCGGTGATAGCCATCGTGCCCTACGACGCCGCCGTAGGCGAGGCGGACATGAAGGGGGTCCCCACACTGGACTATGACGCCGACGCCCCGGCGGTACAGGCCGTGGCGGAGCTCAAAGACTATCTCGTGGGTAGATACAGGCCTTAGCATGACCGGGGATGAAGATCCGGATCAAACCCATCAGGACCAGTTACTGGCGGCCGGGTACGTACTACGGGCGAGAGATCGTTGAGGCGGTGAAAACCTGCCTTAGAGACGGCGACATCCTGGCAGTCAGCGAAAAAGCCGTCTCCACGGCCCAGGGAAACATTGTGGACGAGTCCCATGTCCAGCCGGGTATTGTGGCCAGATTCCTCGCAGGAGCCTGGACGAGGAGAATCTGGGGAGGCCCGCTGGGCAAGCTGACGAAGCTAAAAGACAAGACCATGGAAAACCTGAGAGGCTACCCGGAAGCTGAGGGAGCCGCCCACAAGCAGGCCACCATCTGGTACGCCGGATTGGCGCAGAGCCTAAGGCACTACTCGGAAGGAGGCATAGACGCAAGCAATCTACCGTACAGCTACGTGTGTCTGCCGCTGCGGAGGCCCACGGAGGCGGCGGAGAAGATCGCTCAACACGTCAAGACGGAGACGGGGAAAGACGTGACCGTAATGATCGTGGACGGCGACACCACGTACACCTGGCGGAGCCTACACATGGCGCCACGGAGAGTAGACACCCCGGGCCTAGTGCACATCGGGGGCTTCCTCCCCTTCGTACTGGGCCGAGCCCTAGGCCTGAGAGCCAGACAGACCCCGGTGGCGGTGGCCGGCGGATTCCTGAACCCGGACAGGGCTCTCTGGCTCGCGAGCCTGTACCACCGTCACTGCGGCCGAGGCGTGGGGAGAACCGTCTGGGGGATGGCGGAGAGCATGGGCACCGGCCTCACAGACGTCACCTGGGAGATGATGGACGCGGCGCCACACCACCCGGTGGCCATAATCAGGGTCAGGGAGAGCTGAAGCCCCTGAAGAGGGGGCGGTCCTGGACATAGGATCTGCCGAGTACAATTGCGATGTGGGCCTTCTCAAGCTCCTTCCCGAGGTAGGCGGCGTGGTCCAGCTTAGAGACGAGGCCCTCCCTTATGATGGTCTGGTAGATCGCCCGGCTGTCCCTTCCCCTCACAACGACGTCTGGCTCCTCCTCGCCCGGAGGGTAGTGTATGGCGGCGATCTCTTGAAGATCCCTGTCGACCGCTATCTTGAACCAGCCCTTCCCGTCGGGGCTGAACCCGGTCTCCGGGGCGCCCTGCAGCGTCTCTGTGTCCGGGTGTCCCCTGTACGGCTCCTCTGCCCAGCGCTTCTCCTTGAGCACCAACAGATCGACGCCCAGGTCCTTGGGTAGGGTGCCCCGCCTCTCGGCGAGGAACATCATCCTAGACGCCTCAACGGCCTCCCTTACGCTGCCACGGTTCTTGACGCTGTACTCGGGGACGTGGAGCATGTTGGCGCCCACCTCAGCCGCCAGTGCTGTTACGGCGGCGTTCACCCCCGTGGAGTCGGCGTCTATGAGCTCCGTCACGTTGCCTATCCCGAATAGTATGGGCGTCCCCGGCTCCTCCGCGTGGAAGAGGTGATACGCCTTAAGCGCCTCCATGAGCCCGGGCCTAATCAGGGGCTCTACGACTAGGTCTGCGATGATGTTTTCGACGCCGTGTTCTCTAGCGAGCGCTATGTTCCTGTGCATCATCTCGACGCGTTCATGGGCTTCCCTTGGCAGCACTCCTTCCCTCATGTTTGTGGGGAGGACCACGGCCGCCGCGTCCCCCAGCAGGGGAGCCGCCTCCTCGATGTTCCCCGCGTCGAGGCTCAGCACCAAGTCGACGCCTGAGTCCACGGCGGCCATGATCTCCTCGGTCTCCAGCGAGTCTATGCTGATGGGCATCCCTGTTACAAGCCTGACGGCGTCAACGATGCCCCGTATGGACTCTGGTCTCGGGTCGCGGGCGAGCATTCCGATGTCTATGATGTCGGCGCCCTGAGACGCGAAGTATGCGGCTCTCTTCGTCACGTCACCCTGCTCCAGTAGGGGCGCGTTGACTATCTCCGCGGCCACCCTCATGGGGAAGCCGGGGCCCACTGGCACCTTCCACTCTCCTCTTCCTAGCACTAGGCCGCCCCTCTCCTCGAGGACCCTACGCCAGTCCCGGTCCACCTCCTCGATCTCCTCAAGCGCCTTAGACCGGATGACTCCCTTAACCTGCTCATCGGCGGGCTCCGTCTTGGAGAGTTCCACGTCGTCTCTGATTACGAGGGGGAGGTCGGCGGCGTGGATGGGGCCCTTGAAGGTGGGGACTCCGGTGGCCTCCTCTACCGAGGAGACGTCGCCGTTCACCGATCCAGGGAGCAGTATCATATCGTAGCGACTCAAGTCCAAACCATCTAGCTGTTCGGCGGCGTAGCCCGGGGTGATGAACGCAGCGACGGTGACCGGCAGAGCGTGGACGTCGACGCTATGGCTTAGGTCAGTCGTGTGTCTCCGGACCTCTGCCTCCGCCAAGGTCCCCGTTACTATGAGGACTCTCAACTCATCCACCGGTCACTCTTATCTGGGCGCCCTTGTTGTCTGGTCGCGAGTAGAACGCGTCGCCGCCGCCGGTCTCATCCAGCATGGCCTGCAGGCCGTCCCTGAGCCTCACTGCGTGGCTCTCGCTCTCGGCGAGGCCGTAATAGGCGGGGCCCCAGCTGCTCTGGCCGGCTCCGTAGGCTCCCTCGGCGAGGAGGTGGTTCACCCCTTCCTCTATCCTTGGGTGGCCGTACCTGCCGCCCTGTATCTTGACCCAGTAGTCGCCGAACATGCTGTCCATCGCCGTCATGGATTCGCCGAAGGCCTCTATGTCCCCCTCGATCACCGCGGGGATCATCTGTAGCAGCACCACGTGGGAGACCTCGGCGACGAGGCTCCGTGGTGGCGGCTCCAGCCGTTTGAATGCTTTATTCTCTCTGCTGCCACTGACCCTGTCCTTGATCTTTGGTAGGCCGATCACGAAGCGCCAATCCTCTGGTACCTCTGCCCTGAACACGAGCGGCGGCACCATGTCAGGGTTGTCTACTGGGCGGCCTCCGTCCACTATGAAGCCTCCCTTCATGAAGGCGTGGGTGCCCACGCCGGAGCGTCTGGACCTGCCGAGCCTCTGGGCCAGCTCCATTACGCCGACGTCTACGCCGTAGAGCCGTGATACGGCGGCGCCGACGCTGAGGGCTAGCTGGGTGCCGGAGCCGAACCCGTAGTGCTCGGGGATGTCGGTCTCCAGCCTGATGTTCGCTCCGCCCTCCACGCCGAGTATGTCGAGGGCCTTCCTCGTGTACTCCTCGAGGCGTTTCACCCTGTATCCTTCGAAGGACACGGTGTCGGATTCGCTTGCCCTGAGTATTAGGGTGGGCTCCTCCGTGGCGACTCCGACGCTGCCGTGCAGCCGCCCTAGTTCCCCACGCATGTCTATGATGCCGAAGTGGAGCCTGCTGGGCGCCTTGACGGTGACCTCTATGCCCCAGCCCTCCATCCCTCAAGCACGCGCTCAAGCATGTCCACGGTCTCCCATTCGGGCGATAATTCGGCCGAGACCCACCTGACGACGTCTATGCACTCCAGCACCTTCTCCTCCAGGGCATCCGCGTCTTCGTGCCGTCCCTGTGCGTGGAAGGCTTTTACTCTTGTGGCGTGGATCACCGCCTCCACGGCCTCCGCCACGCCCCTGCTGAAGACGCTGGGGTGGGAGACGTGCACTGCCACGTCCTTAGCCTTGTTCTTGAAGAGGTGCCTGTCGTCGGAGAACTCCTCGTCCCCGATCCTCTCAAGGGTAATATGGGCGTCGGAGTCTCTGAGGCGGAGGCCGTCCATGGCGGGCTGCTTGGCCACCTCTTTCTTGAACGCCGTCGCCAGGAACACCGCGGGGTCGCTTGTGACGTTCATTGTCGACTTTGGGTCTCTCAGAAGGTTGCTGTAGGTGGCGCTGGTCTTGAAGGGCTTGATCTCGAAGACCGTTTCGCCGGTTCTCTTGGCGCCCATGGGTGCTGCGTTGGGGGAGCCGTCGGGGTTGACTGTGACTAGTATGATCTCGGCTATGCACCCCTCCCTGAACCCGAGAGCGTCCAGCGTATCCGCGAAACCGGTGTCCATGCCTACCATCTGAAGCTAATACCTCATGAATATGGTTATCTAAATCATTTATGCGTCGAGGAGCCGCACGGGCATCAGGTAGTCGCCGCTGCCGCCGAGCACGACTCTGTACCGCTTCTCCCCTCCGCGCACCGCCTCCTCGAGGGTCCCACGCGCCTCCACCGCTTCGCCCTCCTCGGCCATCTCGGTGAACTTGCCTCTGTGGCTCAGAAACTCAGTCACGGCGTGCCCCTGACACTCGGCGCCCTCCACGCTGTAGAGGCACGGCGTGTATATCGAGCCCCTCGCGTCGGCCACCGTTGCCCTCACCGTGACGGCCCCAAGCGGGCTGCTCTCCTCGTCCATCTCAAGGTCCCTGATGAGCCGCATGAAATAGTCCCTGCCGTACACGAGCCCGTGGAGCACCTTGGCCTTCTCTGTTTCCCTAAGCTTTTCGAGGCAGATGCCTGTGTCGCCCCAACGCGCGTCGAGGACCGGCTGGACGGTGGAGTCATCGTATGGCTTCACCCAGTCAAGCTTCTTTCTAAGGCGTCTCAGCGACTCGTAGACTTTCTCGCCTTCAGCGGCACCGTAGACGTTGAGGTCTACGTCGGACTCCGGTAGCTGGAGGCCGATGAGCAGGGAGCCAGAGACGCCGAAGCAGGGTTCAGGCACCCCGCTGGCGTCGCACAGAGCCTCCACGAACCGGGCCACCGTCGCCTCGGGTCCCTCCCCAGGGTTCTCCATTATGGCGGCCAGGCGGTCGACGGGCTTGTAGACTCTTCTAATCTTGTCGAGGGGCACCATCTGGAGCACGAGGTTTAGTCGTTCAACTCTGTTCAGGTAGCTGGGGTGCTCCGCCTCCAGCAGCCTAGCGGTCTCCTCGAGGCTGTACACGCGCCTGTACCTGACGCCGTCTCTCACCCTATCACCCTCCATGTCGGGGACGTAGCGCAGGGTGGCTATGACACGGTCCGCCGGGTGGTGCAGCCCCTTGACGGCGAAGAACAGCCCTTCAACCGTCTCTATGTAGTCCCCCTCTAGGAAACGTGAAGCAGTGTCCAACTTGCCCAAGGATACTGGGTGGGTGCCAGCTTTTAAGGTGACTAAGCGCATTCAGTTTGATGATGAGGGACGCGGAAGCGGGGGACTACGTGGGTCGGTGCCACGCGTTGGCTGGGCTGCTTGAGGTGTCGGCGTACCCGAAGCCCGGCAACGTACACAGGCTACGGGATGCGCGTGAGACGCGGTACGAGCACTTCCTCGCCGGCAGCGTCGCCACAGAGCCCGCGATCAGGGACCTCGCCAGCCGTGCGTACGCCGCATCCAGCAGGGGGGCCTGGGGCGGACTCGAGTTGGGGGGCGCCGTACTGGAGGCGGTGGAGGACATGCTCAAGTGGCAGAGGGGCGGCAACGTCCAGCTCGGCGTCGTGCTGCTCCACACACCCATAGCAGCAGCAGCTGGCGCTGCCTACCGTGAAGACGGTGTGCCGTTGAAGAGGGTGAGGCAGATCCTGGGGGAGGTCGTCGCGGCGGCGACGCCCAAGGACACGGTTGACATCTACAGGGCCATAGACCTCGCCATGAAGCGGAGCACCCTGGGGGAGGTGGGAGACCTAGACGTCGCCGACGAGTCGTCCCTGAGGAAGATACGGGAGGATGGTTTGACGCCCACCCAGGTCTTCACGCTGTGCATGGACAGGGACACGATATGCTCTGAGTGGGTCCACGGGTTCCCCGTCACCTTCGACGAAGGGCACATGTATCTCTCGAAACGCCTTGGTGAGGGGGAGCCGGTCAACTCCGCTGTGCTGGAGACGTTTCTATACCTCCTATCCAGGCACCCAGACTCGTTGATCATGAGAAAGAGCGGGTTGGAGAAGGCGAAGGAAGTAAGCGAAAAAGCCGCGAGGGTTCTTGGGCATCGAGGGGAACCCGGTTTCATGGGAGAAGTGCGCGTGATGGACGAGGAGCTGTGGTCTGGCGGCGGAAAACTGAACCCCGGGACGACGGCTGACCTCACAGCCGCCTCATTGTTCGTGCAGCTTTTAACCGGTTGGAGACCCTGACCCCCATATCTCGTTCATGAGGGCGCTGCACCTGCCTTCCTTGGTGTCCTGGTACAGCCGGAGATAGTGGGGGTAAAGTCTCATCCACTCCTTGATGCCGTTCTCGGTGATGTATCCCTTCAGCAGCCCTGTCTCGGTCACCGCGAGGCTCGTTATACTGTACTTCCGCATTACGCCGAGGGCCTCCTCCACAGTGTTATCCGTGTCCACAGAGATCACCGGGGTGCAGACCACGTCCCTGACGTAGATTTCGCTGTGGTGCACGTCGGGCTCCGTGAGCCACCTCACGGCGTCGAACATGTTGAAGCACCCGATGGGCTGTCCTTCGTCGACGGCGATTATGTCGCAGTCATGGTTCTCCACTAGTCTTCCAGCTATGGTCATGAGCCGCTCCGAGGCCTCAACCGTGGGCACGCTCCTGTCCATGATCACCCTGCACGGGAGGTCGCAGAACTCCGGGTCAATCGGCGAGTACACCAAGCATCCCTCGGTACAGAGAGTAAATACGTTCTATTATAGATTTAAAATAATAGCAGAAAACGGCGTTCCAGGGCATAATCTACCAAATAAACGTCGGGTTTGACGTAATGGATGATCATCGGCGTCAGCCGGAAAAACCTATAACCGCATGGCAGCGATAATCTACTGTGAGCCTTACATGAATTCTGAGAAACCCACCCTCTACGTCACCAAGACGGTGAAGAACCTGCGGGTCTTCGAGGCCGTGAAGACGAGGGTCGAGGAGTCCGGCGCGTCAACTGTAGTCGTAGGCAGCACCAAGGGCAAGTCCGCGATAAAGCTGTCCGAGGCCCTCGGCGGCGGGGCGTCCGTCGTCAGCGTCACCGAGTTCACGTACAGCGGCGACGTGAAGAAGACCATGAAGAAGAGGAAGGTCGCCTCAGTCGAAGAGGCCGACCTCCCTATACAGGACAACCGTGAGATGAGGGAGACGCTGCTGATGTTCGGCCCAGGGGTCAAGGCTGCGCTGGAAGTCGCGGCCATAGCCGTCGAGCATGGACTCGCTGAGGGTGACTTCGTCGCAGTGGCCGGCAGCGATAAGAGCCTCGACACGGCTATCCTCGTGTCCACCGAACACCCGGAGAAGGAGCTCATCTCCGACCCGCTGAAGCGGATACTGGTGAAAGAGTTCATCGCCCTCAAAGGCTACTAGGGGGATGAAGATTGTCTGGGAGCGACAGCAAGACCATAGGAGGCTCCATGGAGGAGACCAAGGAGAGGCACAGGCGCTACCTCCGCGCCGTGAACCACCCCCTCAGGCGGAGGATGCTCAGGGCCCTCAAGGAGGGGGACGAGACCATTGAGAGCCTCGAGGAGCGCCTGGGCGTTGACGCCAAGACCCTTGACTGGCACATGAGGATTCTTGAGGACGGCTACTGCGTCGAGAGGGTCGAGGAGGACGGCGTGACGCGTTTCGTCGTGACCCAGGAGGGCCTCGTCGTGGACTACGTCGAGGGGCCCTGATGGCCATGTAAATGTTTTATATATTTTCCAAGCCGACTATCTCCCGTGTTTGATCGTGCTGAGCATTAACAAGTTGGCTCTGAAACATGTCGAAGAGTTGACGGCGAGCCCAGAGTATTACAGGGTGACCGTCGAGAAGCTTCCCTCGGGGGCGACGGTCATCGACACCGGCCTAGAGGCCCACGGCGGCTACGAGGCCGGCCTCGTGACCACCCGCATCGCCATGGGCGGAGCGGGCACCGCCGGGCTCGGGTACGCCGACTACGGCGGACTGAAGCTGCCGACGGTGGTAATATCCACCGATCACCCGGCGGTGGCCCTGTTCGGCGCCCAGCTGGCTGGGTGGAGGATAAAGCCTGAGGGCTACACCGCGGACGGCTCAGGCCCCGCGAGGGCGCTAGCGCTGAAGCCCAAGGACGTCTACAAGAAGATAGAGTACAAGGACGAGTCGGACGTCGCCGTCATCCTGCTTGAGACCGAGGAGAAGCCGCCGGACGCCGCGGCGCATTACATCGCCGAGAGGTGCGATGTCGCCCCGGAGAACGTTTACATGGTGCTCACGTCCACCACGTCAATGGCCGGTATGGTACAGATATCCGGGCGCATCGTGGAGACCGGGCTATTCAGGCTCGACGTGCTGGGCCTAGACCTCAAGAAGGTGCTCTACGGAGCGGGCTACGCGCCGGTGATGCCCGTCCACACCGACATGGGGAAGGCCATGGGAAGAGCCGAGGACGCCCTCACCTACGGCGGCGTCACCAGCTACGTCGTGGACATGGACGAGGAGAAGCTCAAGAAGATAGCCGAGGAGGCTCCCTCCAGCAACTGCGGCGACTACGGTAAAACAAGCTACGAGATATACAAGGCAGTCGACTTCGACTTCACGAAGATCGACCCTGCCCTGTTCGCGCCCGCCGCCATCACGGTGACGTGCGCCAAGACCGGCGCCACGTTCACCTACGGCGAGGTAAACGACCGGATAATCAAGAGCTCCGTGGAGAACTAGGCTGGAGTAATTGAAGGTGGTCAAGCTAAACGTGACCCTCGTCTCGGGGAGGACAGCCCAGCAGGGCGTCGGCCTCGAGGAGGGGAAGAGTTCGGAGAGCTACGTAAAGAGCGTTAACCACGTACAGCTCTCGCCGGACGACGCGGCGAAGATGAAGCTCAAGGAAGGCGACGCGGTGTCCGTGGAGACGAGGCACGGCTCCGTCGTGGTGAACTGGAGGCCGTCCAAGGAGCTGGAGGCCGGCATGGCGTTCTTCCCCTACGGGCTGTGGGCGAACCAGGTCTACGGATACGAGACGGAGGGCACGGGGATGCCTATGTTCAAGGCGTTGGAAGCCACGGTCTCGCCTTCCAATGATAAAGTCAAGTCAATCGAGGAGCTTGTGAAGGGCCTGGGAGGCGGCAGGAAGTGACTGTCTATACCGACGTGGTGTGCCCGTTCTGCGGATGCCTCTGCGACGACCTTGAGATAACCGTGGAGGAAGGCCATGTGACGCAAGCCAAGAACGCGTGCGCCATATCCCGCAGCAAGTTCCTGAACCACGAGAAGAACAGGCTCAAGGCCCCGACCGTGGACGGCGTCGAGGTTCCTCTTGAGAAGGCGGTCGACGCCGCGGCGGACATACTTTCGACGTCGCGGAGGCCGCTGGTTTACGGCCTCAGCTCCACGGAGTGCGTGGCTATAGCCAAGGCCGTGGAGCTCGCTGAGCTGGCCGGCGGCGTCATCGACAACACCTCGTCGGTCTGCCACGGCCCGACGATCCTCGCCCTCCAGCAGGTGGGCGAGTCCAAGACCACCCTCGGGGAGGTCAAGAACCGCGCCGACCTCGTGATATTCTGGGGCAGCAACCCGTCCCAGGCCCATCTGAGGCACATACTACGGTACTCAGGGATGGCGAAGGGCAGGTTCGTCCCCAACGGGAGGAAGGACAGGTACATCGTCGCCGTGGACATCAAGGTGACGGGCACGGCGCGGATGGCTGACGAGTTCGTGAAGGTGGAGCCCAACAGGGACTTCGAGCTCCTCCAGGCGCTGAGGGCGGCGGTGAGGGGCCAAGAGCCATTAGTGGAGATGGTCGCGGGGGTCCCATCTGAGAAGGTTTTCGAACTCGCGGAGAGGATGAAGTCGGCCAGGTTCGGCATAGTGTTCTTCGGGCTGGGGCTAACCCAGAGCGAGGGGCGGCACATGAACATCGACGCCGCCGTCGGGCTCGTCGCCGAGCTGAACAACCACACAAAGTTCCTGCTCACACCGATGAGGGGCCACTACAACGTGGCGGGGGCGAACACGGTGACCACGTGGCAGACAGGCTACCCCTACGCCGTGGACTTCAGCAGAGGCTACCCGCGGTACAACCCGGGCGAGTACACCAGCGTGGACATGCTGGCGAGGGGCGAGGCGGACTCGGCGCTGGTCATGGCGTCTGACCCGGTCTCGACGTTCCCCGCGGGCGCCGCCAAGGGCCTCGCCAGGATACCCGTGGTGACCCTGGACCACAAGGTTACGCCCACCACCATGCTCAGCAAGGTGGTGATACCCGTCGCCACGGCGGGCGTCGAGGCGGAGGGCACAGCGTACAGGATGGACGGCGTCCCGCTGAGGCTCAGGAAATTGGTTGAGCCCAGGGAGGGCGTGCCCTCGGACGCGGAGGTGCTTGAGATGATCATGGGGAGGATGAGGGGGTGAGCGGATTGAAAGACATCATAGTGAAGGGCGGCTACGTTTTCGACCCGCTGAACGGCGTCGACGGCGAGCGGATGGACGTCCACCTCAGCGGCGGCAAGGTCGTCGAGGAAGTAAACGAGAGGGACGCAAGGGTCATAGACGCCAAGGGGAAGACGGTGATGCCGGGGGGCGTCGACGTGCACAGCCACATAGCGGGCAGCAAGATCAACATCGGCAGGCTCCTACGGCCGGAGGACCACCGGAAAGACCCCGTGCCCAGGAGCAAGGTCACCAGGGGCGGCGTAGGGTACAGCTGCCCAAGCACATACGTCACCGGGTACAGATACGCCCAGATGGGGTACACCTCGGTGATGGAGGCCGCGATGCCGCCCATCGGCGCCAGGCACGTACACGAGGAGCTCAACGACACCCCCATCATAGACAAGGCGGCGTTCACGCTTTTCGGGAACAACTACTTCACCCTCAAGTACGTCAGGGAGGGAGACAAGGAGAAGCTCAAGGCGTTCGTCGCGTGGCTCCTAGAAGCCACCAAGGGCTACGCCGTGAAGATCGTCAACCCGGGCGGTGTCGAGAACTGGAAGTGGGGCCGCAACGTGGACGGCCTCGACGGCAACGTGGAGGGGTTCGACGTCTCGCCGCGCCAGGTGGTCACCATGCTGGCGGAGGCTAACGAGGAGCTGGGCCTGCCTCACACCATCCACCTCCACTGCAACAACCTGGGGATACCGGGGAACTGGGAGACCACCGTCGAGACGATGGACGCGGTGGCCGGCGTCAATCCAGCGAAGGGCAGGGAGAACACGGTCCACGTGGTCCACTGCCAGTTCAACGCCCTGGACGGGGACAGCTGGATGACCCTCAAGTCGGGCGCCGGCAAGATAGCCCGGTACGTCAACGGCCACCCCCACGTCACCCTCGACCTGGGGCAGGTCATCTTCACGGACACCACGACGATGACCGGTGACGGCCCTTGGCAGTTCAGGCTCTACGGGCTAACAGGCAACAAGTGGGTGAACAGCGACGTCGAGATGGAGGGAGGCGCGGGCGTCGTCCCGTACAGCTTCAAGAAGAACAACCCCGCCAACTCCATACAGTGGGGCATCGGCCTAGAGATAGCGCTCCTCGTAAAGGACCCGTGGCGCGTCTACATGACCACCGACCACCCCAACGGCGGCCCCTTCACCTACTACCCCAAGGTACTGGCGTGGCTCATGAGCAGGAAGGCCCGCACCGACACCATGCTGGAGAGCAACAAGGCCGTGATGAAGAAGACCAGCCTCGCGGGCAACTACAGGGAGTACACCTTCAACGAGATAGCCGTAGTAACCCGCGCAGCAACAGCCAAGGTTCTCGGCCTCAAGGACAAGGGCCACCTGGGCGTCGGCGCGGACGCCGACGTATGCGTCTACGACGTAGAACCCTTCGAGTGGAGGCCCAGCATGTACAAGGAGATCGAGAGGGCGTTCAAGCTGGCCAGCTACACCATAAAAGGCGGAGAAGTAGTGGTCAAGGACGGAGAGGTGACCGCCACGCCCCTAGGCTCCACGTACTGGGTTAAGGCTGATACGCCGCCCGAGCTGGAGCAGGAGCTGGCGAAGGAGCTTGAGGCCGACTTCAACGACTACTACACCGTCGGCTTCAGGAACTACCCGGTGGAGGACGCGTACCTGCCCACGCAGCGGGAGGTTGCGGCCGAGGGAGGTGTATGGAGATGAGCTTCAAGCTTAACGGCGTCGAGATAGAGGACACCTTCGCCGAGGGCTTCGGCATGTGGGGCACCCGGCTGATAATCACCGCGGCGAACAGGAAGTGGGCCGACACCGCCGCCGCGGAGATGACAGGGTTCGCCACCAGCGTCATAGCGTGCGACTGCGAGGCAGGAATAGAGGCCGAGATACCGGCCGAGGAGTCCCCGGACGGGAGACCCGGGACCGCCGTCATGGTGTTCGGGTTCTCCGCGAAACGGCTGGCGGCATCGCTTCTCAACAGGCTGGGCCAGTGCGTGCTCACCTGCCCGACCACCGCGGTCTACAACGGCCTGCCGTCCGAGATGGCGGACGAAATGATCGACGTCGGGAAGAGCGTCCGGTTCTTCGGGGACGGCTACCAAGTGAAGATGCGGATGGGCGACGGCTGGGGTGAGCGGCAACGGTTCTGGCGCATCCCAGTGATGGAGGGCGAGTTCCTGGTCGAGGAGAAGGTGGGCGCCAAGAAAGCTGTGGCCGGCGGCAACTTCCTCGTCATGGGGGAGACCGAGGCGGCGACGCTGGAGGCGTCCGAGAGGGCCATCGAGGCCATCCACACGGTGCCCTACGTGATTACGCCGTTCCCGGGCGGCCTCTGCAGGAGCGGGAGCAAGGTGGGCTCCACCTACTCGTTCCTCAGGGCATCCACCAACACGCCTTTCTGCCCCGCCATCAAGCACAGCCTCAAGGACAGCCAGGTGCCTGAGGGTGTCAACTCGGTCATCGAGGTGGTGCTCAACGGCCTCGACGAGCCCTCGGTGAGGAAGGCGATGGGCGCCGGCATAGAGGCTGCCACCCGGGTGGAGGGCGTGAAGTGGATAACTGCGGTGAACTTCGGGGGCAAGCTGGGCAAGTACCAGATACACCTGAAGGACTGCGTGGGGGGCGGCTGAGATGAAGAAGCTGACGCTGGTCCCCAAAGAAATCACCGTGATACCCGTCGAGGCAGAGGCAGTTTCGCCGACCGCCGTGGCGGGCTTGTCCCTAGAAGAGGTGCAGAGGCTCAACGTACACCAGGGCAAGGTCAGGCTCACCCTGGCGGACCACTTCGACGTGAGCGGCGAGGTGGCGGAGACCCCGGGCGAGCAGATGATCGTGGTAGACGGAGACGCCCCCCACGTCAAGTACATGGGCGCCGGCATGGACGCTGGGAGCCTCGTCGTCAACGGGGACGCCGGGATGCACACCGGCGCCCAGATGGCGGGTGGCACGCTCACCGTGAAGGGCGGCGCGGCCGACTGGGCTGGAGCCGAGATGAAGGGCGGGGTGCTACGCATAGAAGGAGACGCCGGGCACCTGCTGGGCGCCGCGTACCGCGGCAGCAGCGAGGGAATGACCGGCGGATGCATCGTGGTCGGCGGAGGCGTCGGCAGCGAGGCCGCGAGCTTCATGAGGCGAGGCATCATCGTCGTGATGGGAGACACGGCTCCGTTCACGGGCGTCCACATGAACGGCGGCGAGATACTGGTCTTCGGGCGAGCCGGTAGACGCCTGGGCGCCCAGGCCAAGGGAAACGGCGGGTTCATGGCGTGCTTCGGCGGCGTAGAGGAGCTTCTGCCCACCTACATATACGACACCACCTACACGCCCACGTTCATGAGGCTCTACCTGAGGCGGCTGGCGGAGACGTTAAACGTCGGCGAGGCTCTCCGGTACATGGACAAGCCCCTCAGGTTGTACAGGGGAGACCTGGCCGTCGGGGGCAACGCCGAGATACTCATCGCCGAGCCCTGAGGAAGCCGTGTGAAGATAGGGATACTGGGGAACGACAGGACCGAGTGGCACATCCAGAGGCTGCTCCGGGGGCTCCACAGGCGGGGCGCCGAGGCCTACGTCTTCCCGGCCACCCGGCTCGTCTCACGTATAAACGCGGAGCCAAAGGTCTCCGTCAAGGGCTACATGGTAGAGGACTACGACGCGTTGATCGTGCGCCGGATGCCCGGCGGCACCGCGGAGAGGGTGTTCTACAGGATGGACGCCCTCCACATGCTGGAGGAGTATGGCGTCTACGTCGTCAACCCGGCGCTCAGCATAGAGAAGTCGGTGAACAAGTACTACACCTCGGCGCTGCTGGAGAAGGCGGGGATAACGTCCCCCCGCACCGTGGTAACGGAGAGCTTCACGGAGGCCATGAACGCCTTCGAGGAGCTGGGGGGAGACGTCGTGGTGAAGCCGCTGTTCGGCTCCCTAGGCGCGGGGATCACCCGCCTCACCGACCGGGACATCGCGTACCGGGTCTTCAGGGCGCTGGAGTCCACCCAGAGCGTCTTCTACCTTCAGGAGTATATCCCCCACGGCAACGAGGACGTCAGGGTCTTCGTCGTCGGCGGCGAGGTGGTCGCATCCATGAGGCGGGTCGGCGCGGGCTGGAAGACCAACATCTCGTCCGGGGCGACGCCTGAGCCCTACGAGCCCTCCGGCGAAGAGGTGGAGACGAGCCTGAGGGCAGCCGAGACGCTGGGCCTAGAGTACACGGGCGTCGACCTGATGCGCTCCGACGTCGACGGAACGTTGTACACCCTTGAGGTTAACAGCACCCCCGGGTGGGAGGGGCTCCAGAAGGTGACGAGCACCGACATAGCCGAGAGGCTCATCGAACACGTATTCGAACAGCTAGGGTGAGGGGTTGAAGCCGAAGGACCGGGACATGGTCGAGACCCGCGGCGGGCTCATGTTTGTCGTCGTCGGCTACCTGCACCCACCCGACAGGGTGACCGCCTACCTGAAGTACATCCCCGCGGCCGAGGGGAAGTGGGGGAGGGGGGACACACGGTATACCCGTGCAATCGGGTACTACCACGTAACCCAGGTCGAGAACACGTACAGATACCTGAGGGAGAAACACCCCGGCTACCTCTACGACTGCCCCGTCCGAAACATAACCGTATCCATCGTCCCCCTAAGCGACGTCGAACGCTATTATCGCCCGGTCGAGAGGGTCGAGTCGCTGATGAGGGGGGGACCGTCGGACCCGTTGGAGGAGAAGCTGATCGGGCTCGCCACGTATCTCGGGGAGCGGGCAGACGTTAAAGGCAGGATCGGCGTGACCGGCTCGATCCTGACACGCTTACACAACCCGGCCTTCTCCGACATCGACATCACCGTCTATGGGCGAGAGGAGTCGAGGCGAGCGAGGGAGTCAGTCATCGGCGCGAAGAGGGAGGGCGTCATCCGCGGCCTCAGCGATGAGGAGCTTGATAGGTGGATCGCCCAGCGCGCGGAGAAGTCCCCGCTGAGCGTGGAGGAGCTCAGAAGGGTCGCGTCCACGAGGTGGAACTACGGGTTCTACAGAGGCACATACTTCTCGATACACCCGACTCGGACAGACGACGAGATAACGGAGAGCTACGGCGACTACGTCTACCAGCAGCTGGGTGAGGCGAGGGGTACGGCGGTCGTCTCCGACGCAGAGGAGTCCATCTTCCTGCCTGCTGTCTACAAGGTGACAGACTCCGAGCTAGGGAACCGAGGTGAAACAGTTTCTGAGATAGTTTCCTACGAGGGGGTCTACGGCGGCCTGTTCACGGAAGGCGAGAAAATAGAGTTCACAGGCATCCTAGAGAGATACGAGGGGAAAGAA
>CAYFYM010000161.1:0-8572 GCA_964347405.1 uncultured Candidatus Bathyarchaeia archaeon
GCGCAGACGACACGAAGTCTAAGAAAAAGAAGAAGGCTTCCTCCAAGAAGAAAACCAGAAAGAAGTCGTCTAAAAAGAAGTCTTAGTCACTTTCATCGAGGCTCTTCTTGAACTCGACGAGCGCCTTCACCTTGGGATTGCTTCTGTTGAGCTGGTAGACGACGGAGACTTTGCCCACCTTGCAGCCCGTGACCAGCTCCCTTTCGAGTAGCTCGGGCATCACGGGGCTGACGGAGCCGGGGTTCTTGTCTATTCTCCTGGCGATCTCCCTTAGGTTCATCCACTGGCCTGGGTTGTCTATAAGCATGTCTAGAACCAGCATCATTATGGATGGTCCTAGGAGGTCGTTGATGGAGGGCTTCACAGGATTTAACATGCGCCTCGAAATATAAACAATGGCCCCTATACCAAACATATAATAATATATTATAACGAATGTTTGAAAAACCAAACATTTATATTTATACGGCTGACCCTGATACAAAGACACGTTATGTTCAACTGCTGGAGGGAACAGTTTGAAGAAGGTTAGGCTCGGGAAGACCGGGCTCATGGTCTCTCGTGTCGGCATGGGTGGCATACCTATACAGCGTCCCCCACTATACGAGGCGGTCAAGGTCATCAACAGGGCGCTGGACCTCGGTGTCAACCTCATCGACACGAGCATCGCGTACGGAGAAAGCGAGCTGATCATAGGTAAGGGCGTATCGGGTAGGAGAAACGAGGTTTTACTCGCCACCAAAGGGAGTTGGCGAAACAAGGAAACCCTTTCGGAGAACATCGACTCCAGCCTGGAGAGGCTGGGAACCGCCCACATCGACATATGGCAGATGAACAACATCAGGGACCCGATGGCGTTCAAGCAGGTCGTGGCACCCGGGGGCTCGATTGAGGCGGCATGCGAGGCGCTGGACGAGGGGAAGATTCTGCACCTAGGGTTCAGCACCCACAACCTGGAGGCCGCGCTCATGGGGGTGGAGTCCGGGTTCTTCGAGACCGTCCAGTTCCCGTTCAACTTCATCGCCAGGGAGGCCGCCGCCGAGCTCATCGCCCACGCGAAGAAACACGACGTTGGCTTCATAGGGATGAAACCGTTCGCCGGCGGCAACATCACGGACGCGAGGCTCGCCATCGGGTACGTGCTTCATCACGAAACCGTGGTGCCTGACCCGGGTGTAGAGAGGGTGGAGGAGATCAAGGAGATAGTCGCCCTCGTGGATGAGGGCATCGAGCTCACGGACGGCGACTGGGCTAAAATGGGTGCCATCCGCGACGAGCTTGGCAACCGCTTCTGCCGCCAGTGCATGTACTGCATGCCATGCCCCCAAGGCGTGGAGATTTGGCTGCTGACCTACATGAAGAACCTGTTCAGGCTCTGGCCCAGGCAGCGAGTCATCCAAGGTTTCGGAGACCGAGCAGTTACCGCAGAGAAGTGCATACAGTGCGGGGTGTGCGAGGAGAAGTGCCCCTACGGGCTGCCCATCAGGGAGCTAATTCAGGAAAACTATGAGTATTACAAGAAAATAGCAGGAAATTGATTGAATTGAAAAAAGTATTGGGAATAACAGGAAGCCCTAGGAGAGGAGCCAACACAGAGACAATGATAGACCAGGTTCTATCCGGGGCAGAGGAATCAGGGGCATCTACTGAGAAAGTCGTGCTCAGTGAGATGAATGTAAACCCATGCCGGGCATGTAATGGGTGCCAGAAAACCGGGAAATGCGTCATCGATGATGATTTTGGCTCCATATTGGAAAAGATGAAAGAGAGCAGCGTCTGGGTTCTTAGCACCCCTGTTTACTGGTGGGGCCCAACGGCCCAGATGAAGGCATTCATCGACCGATGGTACGGCATAGAAAGGTCAAACTTCAGGGGAAAGGAGATCATCTTAACCGTATCATCCAACGGTGGTGCTAGCTACGCACAATACACGGTGGATATGCTTGAGTCCATAATCCCCTATCTTGGGATGAGGCACGTCGCGACTTTACAGGCTGCTGGGACCACGGGTCCAAGTTACGTGAAAAACAATAACGCGTTGATGGCGAAGGCGCATCAAGTAGGAAAAGAGGTGGCCTAATGATGAAGATAGGGTTACAGGTACCTAGGTTCCACTGGCCGGGAAGCCCAGAGAACATGGGATCAAAACTAGCCGAGATAGCTAAGACAGCGGATCAATCAGGTTTCTCCAGCCTGTGGGTGATGGATCACTTTTTCCAGGTCGGTGGCGCATATGGGAGCTATGACTCACCAATGCTAGAGGCGTACTCTGCTTTATCCTACATGGCGGGTGTCACCGAGAAAGTCAAACTCGGTGCGATGATCACAAGCAGCACATACCGACCTCCAGGGTTTCTGATCAAGATCGTGACCAGTCTTGATGTCTTATCGGGGGGTCGAGCTCTACTTGGAATCGGTGCAGGGTGGTTCGACCGTGAAGCTAGGGCCCTTGGCATACCAGTTCCGGCTTCGCTGAAGGAGAGAACTGGGCGCTTCAAGGAAACAGTGAGGATAGCTAAGCACATGTGGAGCGATAATAGGGAACCTTTCAAGGGCAGGTACAACTATCTGGAGGAACCCGTCTGTAATCCGCAGCCACTTAGTAAGCCCCATCCACCGATTATCATTGCGGGTCAGGGAGAGAAGGTAATGCTGAAATGGGCGGCGCGATACGGTGATGGGTGGACATGGCATCATGGGGCTCACCCTAAGCTGAAGGGACACGGTCCAACTTCCTACGATAGGTACAACACGAGGTTTGAGCGGATCGGGCACCTGTTAGATGTCTTGAAGAAGCATTGTGAGCGTGAGAAACGGGACTTCGAGGAGCTGGAGATATCGTTGCTCTGCCCCATCGAGATAAGCGAGTCAGCCATGACCCCCGAGGATGTTATCCATATATGCGAGGATATGGCTGGATTAGGAGTGCATCACATGGTCTTCAACATGGAGAACGACCATGAGATCGAGCCCATCATGACCGTTGGCAGAGATGTGATCCCGCGGGTCAAGAACCTCTAATTGAGAATGAGAGATCATAATGAGATCAAACGGGTAACTGGTATTACCTACCCTAACATTATCAGTCTCTTCTATTGATATGCCATCGATGGTTATTGGGGTAAGCCTCGTTGAGATAGCCTCATCCTTCGATGTGAATATCGCTCTAGCTGGGCAGCTTGGCTCCATCTCATCCTTTTTAGCCATATTGATAGCGTTGGTGATGGGGGTCCTGAGCGTCAGGTACAGTTACAAGACACTACTATTAGCGGGCCCTGTGTTGAACCTAGCCTCAATTATAAGCTGTGGCTTGGCCCCCAGCTTCAGTCTACTGGTTATCTGTTTCTCATCGGTGGGAATAGTTACATCCATAGTAGTACCTATTATCAGCGCGTACATAGGAGAAATATACCCTACGAGACACGTCCGAAGATTGTAGGTATCTACGCGGCTCTACGATGTCTGGTTTATCTAGTTATGGTGCAATTGGCTCGCATAATACTTTCAAGCATGGGGTGGAGGAATGCTTTCATATTTCAGGTAGTGTCCTTTACATTCGTGGGGATCATGTTATCCCTCCGCGTCTTGCCAAACCTGAGAAGATAAGGGTGCAGAGTCAGACCTTCTCGATGGTTACCGAAACGTACTATCATCGAGATCAGCGGTATCTTGTTTTCTGGGTAATATGCTCAGAGCTGGTTCATGGCAAGGCATCGAAACCTTCACGGTTGCATATCTTAGGGAGGATGTTCACGCATCCATACAATCCGCCTCCAATATCTTCTCTGGACTGGTTATCGGGATCATAGTAGGTAACTATCTGGGAGGATTCTTAGTCAAGAGAATAGGCTTGAAACGACTTGTTACGGTTACTCCCTTGCTCTGCGGTGTATTCATAATCGGATATATGAACGCCTCGAGCCTCACCTCAGCAGTATTGTTCTGCGGTATCATGAGCCTGGTATCAGGAGTGGCTATGACATGCATAGTAACCCTGACCTTGGATCAGGTTCCCGACTACAAGGGGACCGTTATTTCCCTGAATACCGCCGCGGTACGGCTTGGCATCGTTATAGCTATCGCATTTGGTGGACTGGTATTGAATAACCATGTTTGGAACATGGTTGGATTGACCTATGGGTGCATGTCAATATTGGGGGCCTTGATTTTCAATTACGGGATCATAGAAAATATCAATAAACAGAATAAAACGATGCAAATATCCACCCTTTATTTGTTTTTTATTAAGATAAAACAAGAAATAAGTCCTAACCGCAAGACAATGGATGATAATATAGTAATGAATGGAGCCTCGGGCGGGAATTGAACCCGCGACCAACAGCTTACAAGGCTGCCGCTCTGCCACTGAGCTACCAAGGCACGCACCATGTAAACCCGGAGACGCCAAATAAATTTTTGTCTAACGCCGTAGCCAGGAAAGGTGAGGGCAGAGCAAGGTGACAACAAGGCATTCGCTGAATAATTTCACTGGACAAATATACATAACCCTGTTACTCGCATCCATGCTATACCCACTCACGGCTGCAAGATGTCTACCCCCTGAAGCCGCGGTCAACGTCGTCGATGTCGGGGGCGTCGAGGCCGCGTTCGTCAACAGCAGCCTATACAGCTCCGAGGCTGCCGAAGAGATAAGGGCGTTGGTCGACACAGGCGCCCCGGTCGTCTTCTACGGTGACCTTCCTGAGCTACTCCAAGAGGTATATACGCCCCGGATATCTGTGGAGGGGGCTTCAAGCGGTGGGTCCAGGCTCGTCGCTCTCGGCGTAATAGCCGCCACCGGGAATAGATCAGGGGATTCTGTGCTCAGGGTGATGGGCAGATCGTTCACGGAGGACTCGCTGGGACACGCCATCGGCTGGGTGGAGGACTGCCTCGGAGAACCTGAAGGAGGCGGGTCAGATGGATACGAGTATACGGGGCTGCTCAGGGAGGTAGAGAGGCACGAGCCCTACGGCGTCGTCGAGTCAACGGTGGAGATGGTGCGTTTGCTGGGGGACGGCTCGGAGACATACGACTGGTACGACGTCACCGTTACGCAGACAGTTTCTCCGGGAACGCACACCGGAGACTCGGGCTGGGGCTGGGGGTGGCTGGAGTACAGGATGAACGGCTCCACGCCCGGCGCCAACGTCTTCCTGACGGACTACGATGCGCCCCCCTCGGGTGAGCCGCCGGCCGGGCTGTTCAGCTTCCTCTGGAGGATCTTGACGTTCAGGTGGGACGAGGCGTTCCCGTGGCTGAGAGAGGAACCAACCGTCCAGGGCCTTGACATGAGCGACTTCAGCCGGGAGCTCTTCATGGCGAGGTACGAGAACAGGGGGGCCGTCGGCGCACAGTTCACCGTTAGGCACCACTACGTTTTGCGTGTGGAGGAAGGCCGGGCGCCAGTGTTCTGGCACCAGACCCAGATCAAGTACGTGAAGGGCGGCGTGTTCAACGTCGAGAGGCATATAACGCCGCCGATCCTTGACGGCCTCGTATCGGTGAACCCTTGACCCGCGCGCGACTTGTTAACACGAATATGCCTTAGGCTAGAACCTCTTACCCATCTCCCTGGCTTCCGCGAGTAGGCTGGCGTTGTCCCGTACGGGCTTCTTGTGGCTGCCGTAGCCCTTTAGGGCGCCTATTATCTGCATCTTCCAGTAGTTCTTCATCCTGCCGCTCATCCACTCCTGCACCTCGTCGTAGGCGTTCGGGTGGTCCCAGCCGCAGGTGATGACGTTGACGCATTTCACGCCTTCAGGGAAACGCTTCCTGTACTCGGCGCCGTGGCTCATGCTGTAGTAGTAGAGGCGGTCGATGAACAGCTTGGTGCGGCTGCTGACGTGGTCGTAGTATATGGGGGTGCCGATGACTATCCCGCCCATGGTCTCCAGGTGAGGCATCAGCGACACGAAGTCGTCTTCAGGGTACACGTAGCCTTCCTCCCCCTGCTCCAGGGGGTTGATCTCCATGTCGCTGAGGTAGAAGATGTGGGTCTCGTTGCCTGCCTCCCTCGCCCCGGCGAGGACCTCCTCGACGAGCCTCGCCGTGTTGCCGCCGCGTCGGGGGCTGCCTACCACGCCGATGACTTTCATATGGTACCGGATCAACGTAGGGATATAAAGGTTGAACATGTTCACGTGGTTACCCTTATCCGATCTGAGCCTGATTCAATGCCATGAAACGCTATAACGTCGAGGGAAGCTGGCCAGCCCTCGTCACGCCCATTACGGCCGAGGATGAGGTGGACTATGATGTGCTGCGTCAGCTCGTCGGTTTCCACGCCGAGACCCACAGCGCAGGTGTGCTTCTGCTGGGGTCCACCGGGGAAGCCATAATGCTCACGGCCGAAGAGCGGAGAAAGATAATCGACGCCGTTCTCGACGAGGCGAACGGGGAGACACCTGTCATGGTAGGCGTCGCGGCTGTCACCACGAGGCAGACCATAGAGAACGCGAGATACGCGAAGGAAGCCGGGGCCGCCGCCGGCCTCATCGTTCAGCCGCCTTACATCAAGCCGACGCAGGCTGCGCTCTACCGATACTTCAATGACGTCGCCAACGCCGTGGACATGCCCTTCGTGATCTACAACAACCCGGAGAGGTGCGGCGTAAACGTAGAGCCCGAGACTATAGCCCGGCTCGCTCAGCACCAGAACATCGTCGCCGTCAAGGAGGCCGGCCCCAACCCGTACGGCGTCATGCGGACAGTAGAGCTCACACGCGGCGAGTTCAACGTGCTCTGCTGCGACTGCCCCTTCTACGCGCTGGTACCCGTCGTCATGAGCTCAGGCGGCAAGGGAACCAGCAACGTCACCGGGAGCCTCTGCCCGAGGGAGATGGCCAAGATAAGCAAGCCCTGGGAGGGCTACGGGGACGCAGAGACCATGAGGAAGTACCTCTACAGGTACCTGCCCCTCATCAGGATGATGTACAGCGAGTCCAACCCGGTCCCCCTCAAATGGGCGCTGAACCAGGTGGGGGCGAGCGTGGGGAAGCCCCGTAAACCCTTGCAGGAGCTGGGTGAGGCGAACCAGCGTGCCATGCGTCAGACCATGCAGCGTCTCGGCATCATGGCTGAAGACAGCTACCAGCGGGAGTACTTCGCCAGAAAATAACCATACAGAAAAAAGAAGGGTTACTTCAACTTCTTTATGAGTTGGTCGATGGTCACGGCGGGCATGCTCAGTATCTTGATGGTGCCCCTGCTCCCCAGCTCGACGCTCATCTTGAACACCGAGTCGTTGTCCGGGGCCTCCACTATGTTCACGAAGTCGTAGGGACCGAGGACGGCGTACTGCTCGATCACCTTCACGCCGAAGGCCTCGATCTCCTTGTTTACCTCCTTGACGCGCTCAGGCTTGCTCTTCAGGGTCTTCTGTCCCTCGGGCGTCAGCGTCGATAAAAGTATGTACTTGGCCACGTTCTTCACCGAGAAGACGTTGAAGAGGGGCACTGATATGGATATCGATCCCTCACGCCGAAAGAAGCATCCTATGCCCGGACTTCCGCGACCATCTTCATGAATGATCTTCAAGGAGAGTTCGTACTATCTTGATCATCATTTCGACGAATTCCTGTTCGGAGCCGAACGTCGCCTCAACGTATACAAACCGGTGCACAAGGACGTCGATTACCTTGTTGACTCTCGCCTCCTTGCCTTCGAGGCTGAGACCCTCCTCTGGGTGCCTCAACAAGAGGATTCCAAGAACCCTGCTCACGGGCTCCGCATCGGATCTCATCATCTCCTCCACCGATACAGACTCGGCGACCCGATCGTAAGCGGCCAAGTTCGACAGCACCTCGCTATCCATGGCTGCAAGGACCAGCCTTTCCTCGCGATGGATCTCTATCAGGGTCTCCAAGAGCATTTCGAGCCCCTCGTTGAGGGAAGCTATCGCCTGTAGATTCTCTGGAGCTAGTCGTTCCTCGAATCTCCTAACGTATTTATCGGCAATCTGTCTGCGTATCTCCATGAGTATGGATGTCTTCCCCTTCGGGAAGTGGTAGTAGAGTGTCCCGATGCTGACCCCTGCCTCGTGGGCTATCTCGTTGACGTTGAGGCTGGCGTAGCCCACCCGACTGAACATCTCGTCGGCGACTTGCAGTATCTTCTTCTTGGCCTTGGACTCCCTCATCGCGTACGTCTGTGTGGCTCTCCCGATTTAGATATTTCGAGTTCGAGTCGAAATCGACATTCTTATATTCACCTCCAACATACTCGAATTCGAGTCCGACTCGAAAACGGTGAACATGATGACCCAGAGAAACGATCAGACAGAAATCGAGCAACACTACTTCGATTTCGCCGCCGAGGCGGGCCTGACGAAGCACTTCGGCGGTCTCGAGGCGACGAAGGAGCTCGTCGAGCTGTGCAGAATAGGGAAGGGCAGCTATGTCCTGGACGTCGGCTGTGGCGTCGGGCAGACTCCATGCTACATCGCGAAGAAGCACGACTGCAGAGTGGTCGGCGTTGATATCAACGAGAGGATGATCGAGAGGTCTCGGGAGATGGCGAAGAGAGAGGGAGTCACAGATACGACGGAGTTCAGGGTCGCGGACGCTCAGGA
>CAYFYM010000162.1:0-2353 GCA_964347405.1 uncultured Candidatus Bathyarchaeia archaeon
GTAGCTGCCGGTGGCCGGGCATTCGCCCAAGATGCAGCGGCTGCCCCTCCGCTGGAGGAGCTCGGCCACGCCCAGCACGACCCTCATGTCGGTTGTGGCGCCGGTCTCGGGGCCCATGACGGTGAACAGATTGGGCTTGAGGAGCACCGTCTCACCCGGCTCTATGAACGCCTCGACGCCGCCTAGGAGCCCCACCGCCCTCTGGGCGGCCTCCTTCACGCCGGCGCCGGTCTTCACCACCGCCACCACCGGCTTCATGGATGGTTCTCCGTAGCGGGGAGACATAAAACATGGGGTTGGCTGGGAGCCTATATGATGTAGTGGGCGGGGTCGAAGGGGTCGGCCGTCGCGGTGGGCTTGGTCAGGTGCACGGCCTTGAGTATGTCCGTGAAGCTGATGTAGCCGACGAGATCGTCGTCCACGACGGGGAGCGTGGTGCGGTCTTCCTCGAGCATCACCTGGGCGGCGTCGCCTAGGCTGGTGGTGGGGCGGACGAGGGTCACGGCCTGGTCGGTTATCTCGCCAACGGTGACTTCGTCCGGGTCGAAGCATGGGTCCAGGAGGCGGCGCAGGAGGTCCCGGTAGGTGACGGCGCCGTGGATCCGGCCTAGGTCGGTGACTATGAGGGTGTCTATGCCGAAGTCGATCATCATCTGGGCGGTCTCGCGCACCGTGTATGTCTGGTCGATGGTGACCGGGTCCCGGTTCATTAGGTGGCGCACCTGGGGCTTCATCGTTAGAGCTCCACGACGAAGTCTAGGTTCTTGATTAGCTCTTTGTACCGGTTCCTTATGGTTACCTCGGTTATCTGGGCGGTCTTGGCTATCTCGCCCTGGGTGCGCTCCTCCTGGTTGAGCTTGCAGGCTATGTATATGCAGGCGGCGGTGATGCCCTCGGGGGCCCGGCCGATGGTGAGCTTCTTGTCGCCGGCCTCCTCCAGAATGGCGCGGGCCAGCTGTTCCGTCTGTCCAGTTATTCTGAGCTTGCTCACGAACTTGGTTATGAGGTTGTCCCGGTCCACGGGGGGGACGTCCTGGTCGAGCTCCTTGTACAGGAACCTGTAGTTGCGGGCTGCTTCTTTGCGGGTTATGTTGGCGCCTTTGGCCACGTCTTCGAGGCTGCGTATTATGTTGCATTGGCGGCACGCCATGTAGAGGGCGCTGGCGACGACGCTCTGGATGGTCCTGCCGCGGATGAGCTGCTGCTGGATGGCTCTTCGGTATATCATGGCGGCTGTCTCGGTGACGTTCTTGGGGAGGTTGAGCTTGTTGGCTATCCTGTTCATCTCGCTGAGCGCGTGGGTGAGGTTGCGCTGGGTGCTGTTGTTCGATGACGTGCGGCGCTGCCACTTGCGTAGCCTGTACTGCCGCTCCTGCTCCTGGGGGGTGAGCCTGCGGCCCGTGGCGTCCTGGTTCTGCCAGCTTATGGTGGTGCTGAGGCCCTTGTCGTGGATGGTGAGTGTGAGTGGGGCGCCTACCCGTGTGAGCCGTTTCTGCTGCTCCAGGTCGAAGGCCCGCCACTCTGGGCCGGTGTCTATCATGGTCTCGACGAGGACGGCTCCGCACTGGGTGCAGACGAGCTCCCCCGTCTCTGAGTCCGTGACGATGGCGGTGGAGCCGCACTCGTCGCATACGCGTTGGTTTTCTAGGGCGGATGACAACTTGGTTTTTCCTCTCGGAGCAGGTAGGGAGGTCTCCGGGGTGCCTATATTGCCTTGTTTGTGGGGTTGATCTACAAATCTTATATAGCTGTGCTGGGACGCGTGTATCTTCTGTGTGGTGAGGTTGGTCGTCGCCCCGCGACCGCCCCGGGGTCCTGGGGGGCTAGTTTTTCTTTCCCTGGGGGGTTCTGTTGTAGAAGTGGTACGCGAAGGCGACGTTTATCACCGAGATGGCTAGGCTCGCGTAGAGTATGGTGCGGGCTGTGTTGTAGTAGTTGAGGACGGCCTGGGTGTGGATTGTCTGGGGGGTGGCGGCGCTGGCCAGGGGCGGCAGCACGGGGGCTATGAAGACGGCTGTGAAGAGTGTGAGGGCTAGCAGCGTTTTTCTGTTCATCTCGGTCGGTGAATATGCGGGTGGGGGGTATAGAAAGAACGTGGTAGAACGCGGTGGAACGAGGGTTCCTATAGGTAGCTGTCGATGGATGGCGCGTATTTTTGGATTATTGGAATATTTTTTGCTGTTTTTATTCCTTTTGATTGGCTCTGGGCGGCAATGCCAATCTACCTGTAATTTCGGGTAAAGAAATTCGCTGTCTGGGGGCTACTATCGTCTGGGGCCTCCGTACTCCTTGAGCCTGATGGTTTAGCTACTACTTGGGTACTTTTTAGGCGCTATATTTTTTCCCGCTTCAC
>CAYFYM010000163.1:0-9084 GCA_964347405.1 uncultured Candidatus Bathyarchaeia archaeon
TTTCTCCCACTTCCCCATGATCAACACTTTCACCTATATGTAAAAATAAGTATGCCTATTTTGTTATATATTTTTCTAACATTTATTTTCATGTTTTGAAAGTAACAACCTACGTAAAAAAGGGGAAAACTAACACATTTTAACTAAAAAACCGGCGCGGGGGGACCCGGAAAAAACGCTTGTAACAAGTAACCAGTTACAAGGAAAACACAGATTTGAAAAAACACCGAAAAACCATGCCAACAACTAGCCCCAGGAGCAAGCTCCATGCCATTATTACATCCACCAATCCCTCTTCACCTGATTGACAAGGTAAAAGAAACAGCCCGGAGCTTGACACAAAACAAGACCCCAATGTCATCGAACTACACGCCAGAGAACCACTTTTTTAATGTTCGAGGATATTTCTTCTTAGCCACCCATGACGCAAACGATCCCCCCTTTCCCGGAGCTGGTGAGAGAGGCCGAGAATAGGCTGAGCAGGGTACTGAAGGGACGCCTCGTGATCTCGATCCACCGTGAACTCGATGAAACCCTGAAGACGGCCATCCAGACCATCGACCACGAGAAATTCAGGGAGGAGCTACGGTACAGCCGCGACGAACTCGACACCAGAACCGGGAAGAAGGGGTTCCTGTGCCTGTTGGCGAACCTCGACGGGAGAACCGTAGCCTTCGACTATGGCTACGAGGACGAGGAAGAAGGCACGTTCTATTCTGACTCCACGGCCACCCTCATCGAGGGGAAGAGGGTGGGCAGCACCCTGTTCGCGTTGGAGATACTCCATTCCTATCACCAGGGCTACAAGAGGACGAAGCAATCGACCGAGGAACAGGACGATAAAGGGAGGCCCCTGACGCAGATCTGGGGTAGGCTCGGCTTCGAGGCGGTGTCTATGGACCCCTCTGGGAACATAGAGATGGTTTTAACACACAAACCTCAACGCATGAGATCCCTCTATGAGAAATACATATCGGACAGGCAGTGATCCCACACGCAGACAGTTAACTCCATCCAGACGACCGTTTCACCGCGGGAAGGCGGGGTCAATCGGCCCCAAACCCTCCAGCGTCACTAAAATAAGTGAAATCTAACACAGGTACCTAAGATAGAGTGTTAGTAACAAGACCACCATACAGCACAATTTAAATTGCTAGGGTAAACCAGAGATAGTATCAGGGGCTAGCGCAGTGAAGAGAATCACAGTGTTAATGGTTGCTCTCCTCCTCACCCCAGCATGGGCGGCGGAGGGAGCCGACGACACCCACTGGATAGAGGAATACCAGATCAAGGACCTCACCACCGGGAGGCTCGTGCTGAGCCACGACGTCGTGGACGACACGCTCACCCAGAACGCGCCCGTGTTCGCCGGGGAGGAGTATAACCTCACCTTCAAGCTCAACGTGAGGCAGAACATACCGTTCGCCATACTCACGCTGAGCCTGTCAACCAACCTGAACAAGCCCACCGCCGAGGACGTTTTCTGGGACATACACAGCCAAGACATGGACCTAACGGAGGACTACAACCCCGCCGGCAGGACCATAATGTTCAGCCAGAACCAGGGAGTCTACCACGCCTCGGTGTTCTGCCTGATCAAGAGCGACATAAAGACGCCGTCTAGCAGCCAAGGAGTCACCATCCACAGACCAGTGGACCTCAAGGTCCTGAGGCTCATAGGACCCGACGAGACCGAGCTGGACAGCATAACCGTGAACGTCATCGACTCCAGGATAGACGACTACAACACCCTGCTCAGCCAGAAACAGGACGAACTAACCGACTACAGGACCAGCAACGTGGACCCCGCGTACGTGGAGCTCTACGAGAAGTTCGTTGACCTGGCGAAAGACGAGGCGCAGCTAGGCCTCGTGGACTCGGCCATAATGCTGCTAGAGACGCTGGAGGTCGAGGCGCCGCCCGTGAGCACGGGCCCGAGCTGGATGGAGCAGTACTTCTTCCCCGCGGTGGGAGGGTTCGCGGCCCTGTTCATCCTGAGCGCGGTGCTGTTCCTCAGAGCCAGGAGCAGGATGGGCTTCGTCACCATGATAGTCGAGGACCAGATAAGGGAGATGGAGGCCCTGGGGATGCGGGCCAGCAGGATAGACAGGAACCTAGCCCAGAGACTGAACGAGATAAATGAGAGACTAAAGGAGGCGGAGAGAAGCTAGATGTCAGAACTAGGATATTCAAGCATTATACACTTGGTGGGCCTGGGAGGAGCCGGCACAAACGTGGTGGAGCACTTCCTCAAGAAGGATAAGACCATGGAGCTGCTGAACAGCGGAGCCACACGGCTCAGCCTCCTCGCCATGGACATAGCGGACCCGGACATAAAGAGCCTTGACGACACGTTTAACAGGATACTTGAGCAGATGAGGAGGAAGGGCATACCCCAGGAGCGGGTAAACCTCATCGCCAAGAGCGTCAAGTTCCCGTCCGCCGAGGCCATGTTCGACTTCGTCCAGAACAAGTTCAGGGAGCACCTCATCAACGACGGCATAAAGCTCAAGGAGTACAACCCGTGGCTGCCGAGCACAGTGGCCATACCGCCGCTGGCGGGCGGCGCCGGCAGGCGCAGGAGCCTCGCCAAGGCCATCTACAACCTGAACTACTACCAGCTGGGCATAATCAAGAGCTTCACCAACATGTTCAAGGACAGCGCCCTCAGCAGCATCAGCAGCCCCATAGTACTCATAGTGTTCGGGCTGGGGGGCGGCACAGGCAGCGGCATGGTCATGGACTTCGCCCGCCACCTCCGCCAATCAGTGGGCAGCGGCGTACCCATAATGGGCCTCTGCATACTGCCGTGCCCCGGCGACGACCCGCCCGCCAAGGGGTACTCGGCGTTCAACGCCATCAACGAGCTCAGCCTCCTCATCAACCGCGAGAAGAACGAGGTCCTCGCTGAGGGCCTCGGCGAGGTCTACAGGAACCCGTTCAACACGGTCATGTTCCTGCCGCTGATGCCCGCGTACAGCAAGACGGGCAACATCATCAGCGCCCGCGACGAGATCGACAAGATGATCGTCGAGATGATCTACGTCCTCATGGACTTCGACATGGCCGACCTCATGAGCGGCATAGGCACCGAGGTGGGGCTCACGGACGACACCATCCACACCCTCAGCATGGTCAAGGTCAACTACCCCGTGGACGCCTACGTCGAGGCCTTCAAGAGCAACCTGGATAAGATGCAGCAGCTGGCCGAGATACGTAAGGAGAAGCTGGAGGTGCTGGGCAAGCTGCAGAACGTCCTGGAGCTCAAACGGGGCGAGGTCACCGAGATCTACAAGGACTACCTCATCAAGACCAACGCGTACAACGCGGAGGAGTTCGAGGAGAAGGTCGAGCAGATAATCCACAGCAGCCCCAGGTTCGAGGAGGACTACAGCCTCTACGTCCGCGGAGTCGAGGACCAGATAAACAAGTGGATCGACGAGGCCATCCAGTTCATGGACACCATCAAGCTCGTCGCCACCGAGGGCACCATAGAGGACAGCGTCAACAAGCTCATACTGGACAGGGAGGACGCCATGCCCCTGGACAGCCTGGAAGGCATGATGCGGAACATCAGCCGCACCCACCCCGATTTCTCGGAGAGGAAGACCGCCATGTTCGAGAGGCTACAGCAGCTGGTGCCCAGCAGCCAGCTGCTAACCATAAGGCAGAAGAAGCTCGTCGAGGACTTCATGAACCTCGCGGACATCTCGGAGAAGGTTCTGCTGATACTGAGGCTGTACAACGAGAACAGGCACCTCATAGACGCCATAATGCGCAGGTACGAGATACTCCCCGAGGAGGAGAAGCTCAACATAAGCTTCAAGGACATGAAAGCCGAGCTCACCACCATTTACCACCTGCTGCAGCTCATGATCAAGCAGAGCAACGACGAGATCAAGATGATAGACGAGCACCTCACCTACCTGCAGGCCCTCATAGTCAAGTTCCGCACCAAGCGGGAGAGCTTGGAGAACGAGCTCATACGCCTCGAGGAACGCAAGAAACGGATGGAGTACGACCTCGACAAGTACACCAAGGAAAGCAAGGGCTTCAGCCTATTCGGGAAGAAGAAGTACGCCAAGGACAAGGTCAAGGAGCTGGAACGGGAGCTCAGAGCCATAAACGAGGAGATGATACACTACAACTCCAACATCGGCAACAACGACACCCTCATAGAGTTCTACCAGGACCTCAGCAAGAAGCTGGAGGTCACCAGCGAGTACAGGAAGAAGCTCAACACGGTGCTCGACCTAACCGAGGACTACCAGGAGAAGCTTCAGGGCATCATCAAATCCAACAGGTTCTACGAGCGCACCACGGAGCTCACCGGCGACGAGCAGGGCAAGATCATCTACAAGATACTGGCCGAGCAGGAAGACCAGCTCAACCGGGAGGGCATCCTGGAGGAGATCCTCGACGTCGACCACTTCAAGGACTACATGAGGAGCATCATCAGGATCTACAGGACCCCCAACATCATGGGGATGAAATCTACGTACCGCAGCGACTACCTCTGGGTCACCGTGCAGACGCCGCAGGGCCTCTGGGACGAGGACCTCACCCAGGAGCTGTACACGGCGCTCGCCGCCTACGTCACCGGCGACGTGAGCAAGACCATCACCGTCAGGATCGTCGAGTGCAGGGACCCGTGGGTGATACGGGTCGTCGTGATAGCGGGCCGGGGAAACATCGAGGACCTGGCGCCCTACGACGAGATGGAGCGCCTCAACAGGAAGGCAAGCGAGTTCGAGAGCGGCCTCAGCCGCAGCTTCCTCGTCGAGCACAAGGGAACCGTCGAGGAGATACTCAGCGAGCTGGAGGCCAGGCAGGTACGCCTAGCTCCTTAGGAGCCTACCCTTTATCTCTTCCCAGAGCTCCCTGTCGTAGAGGCCCTGCTCCAGGTTCATGTTGCTGAACCGCTCGATGCGCCTATAGATCTTCTCGAACATCCTGGTGGTGTCGAAGCCGCCCACCAGGATCACCACGTCCACCCGGTCACCGAACTCGTCGATGAACACGGTCTCACATATCTGGGGCAGGTCTACGCCCAGGGACTCCGTGAGCCACTGGCTCACCTCGTACTCGATCTGGCCCTTCGTGAACTCGTCCCTGTAGTAGAGGGGCGCCCTGACGAGCACGTAGATCATGGTCGCCGTCGAGACGTCGAACTCCATGAGAGGCTGCTCCAGCGTCACGTCCAGAATGTTCCTGAAGTTCTCGTATATGCCGAGGCTGCACCCCGTGGCCATGAGAGCCGAGAAAACGCTTATGTCGAAGTTGCGGGAGAGCTTGTAGAGGTCCCTGACGAAGCCCCGCTTGTTCAGCAGCAGCTCCACCAGGTAGTCCACGACGTCTATATCCTTCAGTGTCTCCCCCATGCGGTGGACCCCCGAGTAGTCCTCGAGCTTGCCCTGGTCTATGAGGAGCAGCGGGGTGGAGCCGTCGATGGTGACCATGCCCATGGACGCGAAGGAGTTGAAGAGCGCGTCTGAGCTGTGGCTCATGGACGGCACGATGGAGACGCCTAGTACGTTCTTCTCCCGTTTGGCGAGGAACCGGTGGAGGAGCGGGTACAGGCCCGACGAGCTGCCCTCTGAGAGGTTCACCAGCGTGAGTATCTCGTCGTGGTAGTCGTAGACCCGTCTCCCGAGCTGGCCGTAGAAGTCTTCGGTGTCCACGTGCTCGAGGAGGTCGAACCAGTAGTGGGGCTCGTATAGAGTGTCGATCTCTATGTCGTACTCGGGATCAATGTATACAGTTTTATGTTCCAAATCCTTCTTATGGTGCACCCGGATAATGTCTGTTAGACCCTCCTCGTCGAAGCCGGGGGGCTCGAGGGCGTCCAAAGTGTACTGTCCCACAGTGATCACGGCCCTGTCGGGAAGCAGCGACTCCAGGGAGTCTATGTTATCCCTGATACTCGCAAGTAGTTTTAAGTCGGCGTCGTCCAGGCTCAACGAGGTTCACGGTTCCATATATTATATTAATACTTGATGGAGGATCAGGGATATGAGTTTCACGCTCTTCATGGACGGCGACTTCAGCGAGAGGACGGGTAAACTCGTCACGTTCGTAGTCACCATGGTGAGCTTGGCGTTGGGGTTCACGCTCATACCGCTTCTGCCGACCCCGCTGCCCATCATAATCGCCTTCCTCGTAGCTTACGCGGTCTTCAAGGATAAGATCTACGGTGCCATGGCGGGCAGCCTCATAATCAGCCTGGGCCTCTTCTACCACCTTTCAAGGATAGGGTTCTTCCAGCTGATAGACGACCCCGTACGGAACACGATACTCATGGCGCTGCTCATAGCGCCCTTCGTGATATGCCCGGCGACTTTCAACAACAACCTACAGATCATCTCCATGGACATAGGGATAATCGCGGTGTCGCTTCTCTTCTTCAGGTCCACGTTCTACCTCGCCATACCGTTGATACTGGTGTTCGCGACCATATACAAGGGCAGGGGGATCATCTACACCTTCGTCTACTACGCCTCGGTGTCGCTGCCCCTCCAGATAATGCAGTACCTCAAGACCTACGAGGAGGGCGTGCTGCCGCCGCTTTACACGCCCCTCGACCTCATCTACCACGACATCCAGAGCCAGCTGAACACCATAAGCCTGGACACGCTGAAGCGCGTGTTCAACACCATCACCGGCATCATAACCCCGGACGTGGTGATAAACGGAGAGACCACGGCGTTAGCGAGCTTCATCAACTCGATGCCGGGGATGATACTCTTCTTCATAATCATGACCGGCCTCATCTCGGTGATAGCCATAATCAACATGAGGATGCCGGACCCGGTGAATAAGGCGGCTGTCCCGGGCAAGTACGTGGACGTGCTCGTATACATCCTGCCCATCGTGGCGGCGTCCATCACCAACCTGGTCTTCTTCCTGGCCATCGACAACCTGCAGGCGCCGCTCGCGTACCAGGCGACGGTGGACCAGTCGATCCTCGTCAGCTCCACCACGTTCACCATACTTTTCTCGGCGCCCGTGGCGTTCAGCAAGTACGTGCTCGACCTGAAGGAGGTGCGGGCGTCCAGGTCGCAGGCCCTGGTGGAGATGTCGGGCAGCATGCTGGAGAAGATGGAGGGGTACAACGCCATAATCAGCGGGCTTGGCAACCCGGCGCCCGAGAACCTGATGGACCTCAAGACCAAGATGCTCATAGTCGAGGACGAGGTCAAGGAGATCAGCCGGAACGCCGGGGAGTCCATACAGGACCTCTCGGAGATTGACGTCGACCTGCGGCGGATATACAACGAGCTCAAGGTTGACGTGGAGAGCTTCGAGACCCAGCTGGACATCGCCCTCCGGGACTTTTACATAAAGATCAAGTTCGAGTACCTGGAGGCGGCGAGCGAGATAAGGGAGCTGGGGCTGGACGTGGACGCCCCCGAGGTGCCCGACATGGACATGGACGCGCCGCTCATGGAGAAGGTGGGGCAAATCAACCACATAATCGAGTCAGGCAGGGTCCTCGTGGAGAAGCTCATAGACACCAGCGACAAGATATACGAGATCATCAGCAGCCTCTTCGAGCCCAACCTCCCAAGAGACAGCGCCACCCTCCAGATCTCGCGGCAGAAGATAGAGGAGGACGAGCCGTGGGTCATAATCAAGGCCATACTTGTGTCGCTCAGGAACTGGGAGCGCCAGTACTCGGACGACATCCTCAACGCGACCAGGCCCATAAACGACAGCATAGAGACCATCATCCAGCTAAGCAAACGAAAGAGCAGCCTCATGCCGCTCCTCGGCGACAAGTACGAGCTCATACAGAGCCTCAGCGAGCAGATGACAAAGCGCAGCTTCGCCGAGGAAGACGAGAACCTCAAGGTGCTCAAGGTCATCCTCATCAGGGACACCATACTGAGCACCGTCAACGTGGTGGGCCGCATAATAGGGCTCCTCTACTACCACCTCCAGGACCTGGAGTTCAACATCAACCTGCTGCTGCCCAGGGAGGACTACGAGTGGAACAGGAACATGACGCTGACGGAGCGGATGAACCATAGCCTCGAGGTCATAAACAACTACGAGCGGTACAGGATCGACGAGATAATCACCCACCTCTACAGGGTGTTGAGTTACATCGACGAGGCCGTGGACACCATAGAGTACTACAACGAGCGGAAGGAGATGCTGCTCAACTACCCCGTGTTCAGGAAGAAGATCACACGGATCCTCGACGAGCGCGGCGAGGTCAAGCTGCGGGACCTGGGCGTCGCCGAGAAGTACGGGATAGAGTACCTGAAGATGTACCACAGGACCACGTACTCGCCCCTCACCCTGGAGGAGACCACGGACAGCCTCAGGAGGAACCCGGATGCCTGAGGCACGGGGAAAGCTACCCGAGGGGGATAAAGCCACGCTGGAGCTCAGCGAAGGCAGGATCTCGGTTTCCGTGCAGAAGGGCTTCATAAGCAAGAAGATGGTCCCGTACAAGGAGATCAGCCTGGGCAGCGTCAGCGGCGTCGAGCTCCAAGAGGGAGAGACGGCCAAGGACCCCCGACGGCTTAGGCTGACCTACGAGGACGTGGACGGCGACGGCGAGCTCGTGTTCTACTCCGCGGAGACGGAGCAGATGGAGGAGATCCACGGCGTCATAACCGACGACCTGGCCAGACGGGAGGAGGAGCTGCGGAGGCAGATGGCCGAGTACGCGGAGACCCGGGAGCACCAGCTCAACATGCTCTACCAGGACCTGGAGATCGCCGACCACCTCTTCGACTTCGTGATCGGCCTCGGCGGCGAGGTGGACTGGCGGCGGCTCCGCGAAGCCATCGAGGGGGTGAGGCAGGTTCAAAGCGAGATGGAGGCCCTGGGCTCCAGCCACTACGGTTTCAGCGTCGACGTGCTAGAGTCGGGGCTCAGGGGCAGGCACGTCGATGAGATGAAGGTGGAGGCGGCGGCGCTGCTGGAGGTGGTGCTGCAGGGCGTCACAGAGGCGTCCACCCACAGGCAGGAGTGGTTCAACGCGAGGTACCACCACCTCTTCGCGACGACTCTGTTCCTGCTGCGCAACAGGGAGCTGTCCCGGCTGACGGGGGCCGCCGACGAGGACATGGA
>CAYFYM010000164.1:0-4559 GCA_964347405.1 uncultured Candidatus Bathyarchaeia archaeon
CGATCGCCAGCAGGGCCTTGACCGAGCCGGACATGCTGCCCCATACGCCAAGCCCCTCGACGAAGACCTTGGCGCCGGCGAACGACTGAACCACCTCCCTCGCGTCTATGGGCTTAGAGTCGCTCACGGTCTCCTGCAGACGGGTCCGCAGGAGCGAGGCCGCGATGAACGCGACGGAGACGGCCATGAAGCTCATCCGCACCGAGGCCATCAGACCGTAGCGCGCCAGCAGGAAGCCCGCGATGAGGGGGGATGGGGTGGTCGAGGCCCTGGTGATGAGGTTCACGAGGCTATATCCTGTGCCTCGCTTGTCCTCGGGCAGGGAGTCCATGACTATGGCGTTGTGGCTCGGGGTGTATATCATGCAGAGGCTGCAGAGGGCGGCCCCGAGCATCACCGTCTGCCAGTTGGGGGCGAATGCGTAGACGAGGTAGCAAAGGCCGGCCATGAACGTCATGGTCACTATGATCTGTTTCCTGCCGTACCTGTCCGCGATGTAGCCTCCCGGGAACTTGATTATGGCCTCGGTGATGGTGGAGACGGCTCCTATTAGGCCCAGGGTGGACGCCGTTCCCCCAAGCTCCCTGATGTAGAGGGGGTAGTAGGTGAACGCCATCTCCCTGGTGAAGTCGATGAGGAGCCACCCTATGAGGATGAGGAGGAAGTTGCCCCTGATGAAGCTGGTCTCGCTGATGAGCCTAGAAAATAAGCTCTGTTCCTGGGGCCCCCCACCAACCTCCATATCGCTAACGATACCGATTTAAGATATATAGTTTACTAACAAAATGTAACTAGATCTCACCCCAGCGAAGAGGGTTCCTCTCTGCGAGCCCTGTTATGTGTTACGCGGAAGCTATAGGGTTGAGAAGAAGGCCTTGAGCCTTTCCTCCATCTCCGCGCCCATGCCGTAGGTGTTGTGGCCCACCCCGGGGAAAAGCTCCAGCTCGACCTTGGCCCCCGCGGCCCGTAGCGCCTCTGCGAGCGCCACCGCGTTGGCGTCGGGGAGCACGTTCTCGTCCACGGCGCCGTGGTATATGGCTGTGCGCGGGAGGGGCGCTCCCTTCCTGAGCTTCTTTATTCTGGGGAGCGGGTCCGAGGCGGCGAGCCTCTCCACGGCCTCGTCGTCGGGCATGTCCGGGGGCAGCCCGTATGCGGCCAACTGCTGGTCCTTGAACTTGTGAGCCCTGATTATGGACTCCATGCTGCTAACGGCCTGCATGACGGCGGCCTGCTTCACCCGCCCCATCATGGGGCCGAGGACGCTGTTCCATATCAGTAGGCCGCCGAGGCCTCCGCCCATCAACCCGACGCGCTCCGGGTCCACGTGGGGGGACGCCGCCAGGGCGTCGAGTAGGGCGCCGTTGGCCTCCACGCTGCACGGGTTGCCCCAGTGGTTGCCGCAGGCGTGGCTGCCGGCGACGGCTACGTCGTTGCTCATCACCGCGTCGAGGAACGCGATCTTGCGGTCCTCCTCCAGCCAGTCGGCCGTGTCCTCCTTGACGTAGCCCCGGTTGCCGTGGTGGTGGATGACCACCGCCGTGGGCGTGTCCTTCTTGAATGCCTCAGGGGTCCAGAGGTAGCACCAGTCTCCCCCCGCCTTGAAGAACACCCGCTGCTCGCCGTCTACTAGCTTAGGGATGCCTGTCATGTCATCACGTATACTATTCTGTGTGCCTAGTAAAAGAAAATGCCGCCGCGTCGACTCCAGCCTTGGATGTGAGAGTTTGAGTTGAACCCCCGGGCCCCAACAAGGCATTCGATACCCGTATATCTTGAGCCAGCACCATGTACCTGTTGGGGCCGCCATGCTGGATGTATGGTTTTCGTCGCTACTCAGCGTCTTCATCGTCAGCTCGCTGTCGCTGGTGGGCGCGGGGTCTCTGCTACTCGAAAAACAGCTGTCCAAGAGACAGGTTCTCTACATTGTGAGCTTCAGCGTGGGTGGGCTCCTGGGGGGCGCGTTCTTCCACCTCGTCCCAGAGGCCATCGAGATCAACGGCGAGGTTCTGAGAGTCTCTACCTGGCTTCTGGTCGGAGTCTTCACGTCATACATCCTCGAGATGGTGCTGAAGTGGAGGCACTGCCACATACCCACGTCGGACGAGCACCCCCACAGCTTCGCGTACGTCAACCTCGTCGGAGACGGCATCCACAACGCGATAGACGGGATAATCATAGGCGGCGCGTACCTCACCTCCACGGGCCTGGGCGTGGCGACGACCATCGCCGTTTGCCTACACGAGATACCCCAGGAGATAGGGGACTTCGGGGTCCTCGTCTACGCGGGGATGACGCGTAGAAGGGCGCTGCTCCTCAACCTTGCGTCGGCGTCGACCTCGGTGCTGGGCGTTGTGATAGCGTTGACTCTGAGCGCCTACGTGGAAAACCTCGTGGCGCTGCTGCTCCCCTTCGCGGCGGGGAACTTCATCTACATAGCCGGCTCGGACCTGGTGCCAGAGCTCCAGGACGAGAAAAGCCTCTCCAACAGCCTCATCCAGCTCGCCCTGATGGTGCTCGGACTGTCCCTGCTCTACCTCCTCAAGTTCATTTAGACTCCGCGCGACGGATCTAAAGTCTTAATGTCCATGCGGCCCAACTGTAGGCATGGGATCCGTTGATTTCGGGGTCCAGATAGAGCCCCAGTACGGCTTCACGTACGAGCACATTAGGGAGACGGCGACGGAGGCGGAGCGCCTCGGATTCGAGTCCATCTGGGTCTCCGACCACTTCTTCATGACGGAAGACTCCCTGGACATATACTGCTTGGAATGCTGGACGGTCCTCACAGCGCTGGCGCGGGACACCACTAGGCTCAGGCTCGGCGCCATGGTGGCCTCCCAGAGCTACAGGAACCCGGCGCTGTCGGCCAACATGGCTGCCAGCGTCGACCACATGTCGGGTGGACGGCTCAACTACGGGATAGGCGCCGGCTGGAAGGAGGTCGAGTACAAAGCCTACGGGTACGGGTTCCCTGGTGCCGGCCGCAGGATCAGGCGGCTCGAAGAGGCCGTGGAGATCGCTAGACGGATGTGGACAGAGCCGAAGGCCACCTACGAGGGTAGGTACTACAGGGTGAAGGACGCCCTCTGCATGCCCAAGCCGGTCCAGGAGCCGCTGCCCATATGGATCGGCGGCACGGGCACCAAGACGTTGAGGGTGGCCGCCAAGCACGCCGACGCTGTGAACTTCGCTTGGACCCACCCCCCGGGGTTCTTCGAGGAGCGGTTCAGCATGCTCCGCAGCCACTGCGAGGATGTGGGGAGAGACTTCGACGGGATAAGGAAGTCAGCAGGGCTGATGATCAGGATGGTCGACGAACCGGGGGCAGCGGAGCCGCCGAGGGACGAGCGCTACCTCAGGTACATCGGTAGGCAGAACCCTGTAATGGTGGTCACGCCAGAGGAGCTGGCCGAGAGAATCGAGGGCTACTTGGGCGTCGGGGTGACTCACTTCATACTCCGGTTCCACTTCGGTGAAGAACTGGTGAACATGCGGAGATTCATGAAGGAGGTTAAACCCCGGTTACATTGACGGCAGCGTTGCCCGCGTCGCCGTCCAGCCCCCGCCCTTCCTGGCGTCGATGATCATCCTCCCCTCCCGGGTCAAGGCGTCCCGGCCCGGTTGGGACCTCGTGGCGACGGCCCACAGCACGCTCCTGTGATCGTGGGCGTCGACGTCGTCGTCCACGCAGACGACGAGCCTGCACCCTCCATACGCCTCGTCGCCGAGGACGTCCATAGGGTCGGCGTCCGGCCCCGGCTTGACGACGCAGAGGCTCTCCTCGCCGCCTATCTCGGGCCCCGTGGCGTCGAGTATCATCTTGGATGAGACCCCCGCCTGAGGCGACGAGGGGTCCAGCCACTGGCTGAACACCTCCCCAAGGACCTCCACGCCTGAGCCCATCTTGAAGTCGCATCTACGGGCCACGGCTTCCAAGACTTCTCTGGTGTCGGAGACGTCGACGGCCTCGGGGAGGACAGCCACCAGCTTGACGTAGTGGTCCAGCCCCATGAGGAGGAGGGCGACGTGCTTCGCCAGGCCCGGCGTACCGCCGACGGCGTCGCTGAGGGAGATGAAGCACGCGAAGTGGGTGCCCCAGACCGGCCATATAATGTCTCTCAGGGCCGGCGTGTGGGTGTAGTCGATTATGGCCCTCGATATCCGCGCCTGCTTGGGGAGGCCGCTGAGCAGCAGGTGCTCGGCGGAGTTGCTGGGCGCGACGGCGAGGAACACCGCGTCACGCCTCCTGGTGACCGCGGTGACCCTGAGCTGGTTGCGCGTCGATCTTCCGCTTATGTACCCCGTGTACTCTGTGAAGGGGCCTTCGTCCTCCTCTTCCAGCGTCACCACGCCCTCCAGCACCACCTCGGCTTGGGCTGGGACGGGGACGTCCACCGTCTCGCAGCCCACGAGCTCCACGGCCTCGCCCTGGAGGGCGCCCGCCTTGCCGTACTCGCCCGTGATCTTGGCCGCGGCGGCGAGGCACAGCGCCGGGTGGGCGCCTATGGTGACGGCGACCTCAAGGGGCTCCCCCGTTGCCTTGGCTCGCTCGTAGTACT
>CAYFYM010000165.1:0-7751 GCA_964347405.1 uncultured Candidatus Bathyarchaeia archaeon
GCTCAGTGATGCTGTCGCCGAACCTTTCCCACGCCTCGTCGAAGCCACGGGCCGGCCTACCGTATACGGCTGGGACGTTCTCGCAGGCGAACTCCATCTCCTCCCTCGCCTGCTCCACGGTGAGCTTCTTCCCTGTCCTGAACATTTTGCTGTATTCTAGGGCCAGCCCCGAGCTAGGTACTAGGCTCATGTACTCTGCCTTGGTCAGCCAAGTGGCGTCGCATATCCATGAGAAGACCTCGATCTCGTTCCTCTGGGCCGGGGTCTCCGCCTCGTCGCTGGGCATGGCCGCGAAGCAGAACGAGCCGCCGGGCTTCAACACCCTCTGGGCCTCGTTGAACGCCTTCTCCACGCCTTCACGGCCCCTGGTCATGTAGATATCCTCCAAGCCGAGGAAGTTCACAACGTGATCGAAGCTCTCGTCCCTGAAATCGAGGCTCGTGGCGTCCATCTCCCTCAACGTTACCCTGCTGGACAGCCCCGCCTCGACCAAGTTTTCCCGCGCCGTCTCGAGACCGCTGATGTCTATGGCCGTCACATGGACGTCGGGGTGTATTCTGGCTAGAGCCACCGCGTAGTACGCCGACCCTGTGGCCATGTCCAGCACGTCTCCCGATAGGTCGAGTTCCTCGGCAACCTTCTCCCGCATACCCTCAAGTTCCCTGAAGTATGTTGGGTACTGGTCGTCGGAGACGAACGCTTCACACATGTGCACAGATAATGCTTGACACGACTATGACTCTGTTGGTCAGAGGCTGGATATCTCGGTGAGCCTGGACCTTATCTCCATGGCGCGCGTCGTGAATATCCTGCTGAACTCGGTGGCCTCGTGCCTGTTAAGGGGCTTGTCGTCGCCCGCCTTGTACTCCAGCCACGCGTTGTATGCTCTGGTGTATATACGGCCGAACATGGCGCTGGGCACGCTCTCGATCATCCCCGCGTTCTTGAACTGGGTGAATATCCTGTAGTTACCCACGAGCCTGTCGTCGCGGAGTTCCTCGTCTATGACCTTCTCCAGTATGCCCCTCAAAGCAGGTTCCATGGACACTCATCCACAATATCGTGTGCGTACAATTTAAAACCGTATTTATCCGTCTTCAGAAAATGATTTCAGGCGGCGGCCACTCCTAGAAACGTCAAGCGTTGTCAGGGATGATACCGGTGGCGGAGTCCATGGGGGTCAGGGTCCACTGCCCCCGTGGGGGGCGTTTCAGCCTGTTCAACAGCCCCTACCCGGGGCACAGGCTCAAGTCCGGGATCGACGTATACCCCTCCCTCGAGTTCGGCGGAGCGGCGCCCTCCCCTGTCGAGGGCGACGTGCTTAAGGTCAGGCGGATCAAGGCCCCTCGGGGTAGGGGCTTCGCGGACGCCGGGTACGACGTCGTCGCCTTGATCAGGCCGTGTGATCACCCCGGCGTCGTTGTGAAGGTCCTCCACGTCGACGTCACGCTATCCGAGGGAGATCACGTGAAACGGGGCGAGGAGCTTGGGACCCTTCTACGTTCAGGGTACTACGGCTGGGGCACTTCGCCCCACATACACTTGGAGGTGAGGGAGCCGCAGGACCCCCTGAGGGCGAGGGGAGGCCACACCATCCACGTGCTCGAAGGCTTCGCCGACGCCGAGCCCGTGGAGGAGATCGCCGGCACGGTGGTTTGGACCCAGCCCGAGTACGCGCTACTGAGGCTTGACGCCTGTGGAATGGGCTTGATAGGCGAACTCAACGGGGAACCCGGCTTGGTAGACGGCGGCGTCCCCTATTACCGGTGGCTCGGCTTCCACACGGAGCGGCCCACCGTAGGCGCTGTGAAGCTACTCGGTAGCCCCATCGCAGATGTGAAGGAGGTAAAAGACAGGGCCGCCATAGCCGACACCCGGGGCTTCGGATTCACCCTGGACGGCGCGCCTCTGCTGGGCCTCTCACTCTACCTGACGCCCCGAGGGAGGCCCATCGTGAAAATTCTGCCGAGAAAGATCGGGGAAATGAGCCTGAGCCCGGGAGACGTTAAGGAAGTGGAGCTAAGGGTCTAAGGGTAAGCCCTCTCGACGGGCGGCACCTGGAACCCCTCGAACCTGTCGATGAACGCGCACAGCCATTCCACGACCCTGCCCATGAGCTCCTCGGCGTACCCCGGCGTGATCATAGAGTAGTCGCTGGTGGTCTGCACCTCGTCGGGGTGCGCCTCGGTCATCGAGCCGACGTCCGTCACGTCTATCGTGCGCAGCGGTATCCTCACGACGCCGCCCCTGAACCTCGCCAGCCCGGCCCTCACGAGCTGTATCTCCGCGTCAGCCTGCATGGTCTCCTTGACCACCGCCTTGTCCATCCTCACCGCCTCCGGCCTCGACGCGAGGGTGAGGGCAGTCTCGGCGTAGCCTGCGTGCTCCTCCGCGGCGTGGCCGAACATGCTCTCCGACGCGAGCACGTCCCACCAGTGGGTGACCGCGCAAAGCATCCCGTACCTGTCACGGGCCTCCTTCGCGGCCTCAACTATGGCCCCTGTGTTCCCGCCGTGGCCGTTGACGAACACCACCTTCACGACGCCGTACCTAGCCAGGCTTTCAAGTATCTCAGCGATGACCCTCCTGTAGGTGTCGGATGTTATCGTGAGGACGCCGGGGAACTCCTTGTGGTGCCCGGAGACGCCGTAGCAGAGCGTCGGCAAGACGAGGGCGCCGCACTGCTCGCCCACCCTCCTCGCTATCGCGTCCGCCTGCAGCCAGTCGGCGCCCACCCCGAGATGGTGGCCGTGCTGCTCCACGCTACCCGTGGGGAACACCACCAGCCTGGTGCCCCTGAGCCTCTCCTCTATCTCCACCCACGTGAGGTTTGAGTAATCCGTCAAATCAACCACGGGAATAAGGTCGGGCGTCGCCGATATGATGGTTTCCCCGTGAATGAGTTTAAATCGACGCATGTTTAAGAAGACTCAGTGATCAACCATGCAGACGATTTACTACGTTGTGTTAGGAGTCGTTCTAGTCGTCGCCTACGCTGTCGTCATGATCTTTAACAGGCTCGCCAAGTACAGGAACGCGGCCGACGCTAACCTGGGCCAGATCAAGGTGGCTCTGAAGAAGCGGCTGGACATGATCGAGCAGCTCCTCGGAGCCGTGAGGGGCTACGTGGCCCACGAGAGAGAGGTGTTCGAAAGCATAGCCAAGCTGAGGGCGGGCGTGACCGACGCGGACACGGGCAGCGTCGACGAGATAGACAGGGAGAGCAGGTCCATTATGAACAACCTGCTCGCCGTGGCGGAGGCGTACCCCGAGCTGAAGGCGTCCGAGAACGTGAAGGACCTCATGGGTGCCATCGTTGACGTGGAGGACGAGGTCGCCCGCCACAGGTACACGTACAACAACGTCGTCCAGGAGTACAACACGATGCGGGACACCATACCCAGCAACGTCGTGGCCGCCGCGACCGGCGCTGAGAAGCTGGCCTACCTGGAGTTCGAGGGAGACATAGAGAGACGCCCAGACGTCTCGGTGAAGTAGATGGCCGAGCAGCGTCAGATAGCCACCTACATGGTGGTCGCGTTCCTACTAGCCGTCGGGGCCCAGGTCATCCCAGGCGCGGTCTCGGGGCTCTTCGAGGAGGACGCATACGTCTCGGACTACGCCGCCACGCTCTACCCCAACGGGACGCTGGTGGAGGAGTTCAGCTACAGGCTGAACGTCGGAGACAAGAGGTTCCTTTTCCGCAACTGGGACGCGCCCCTGACGATGGGGTACGTGAACTACGCCCACGTCGAGTTCGTGAAGATAGTGAACCCCCCGGGCACCGTGGCGTACGTCAAGGACGAGGATGGGGACGTGACCTACCCCGGCAGCCCCGGCTCATACTACTACGACGTGGAGAGGCTGGCCTACCGCAGCGAGGCGGGCGCCTACAACCCGGGCTACTACGAGCCCGGCACGTACCGCGTCGTGTACGTCTACGTGGTAAGGCCGCCGCTGGAGTACGACTCCACCCACACCCACCTCAACCTCAAGCTGGCGAGCGAGCACATACCCTACAGGAACGCCCAAGCGACGCTGGTCGACCCCGGCTACGTGGACAAGGTCTACCCCCACCCGCCGAACATGGCCAGGGGCGAGGGCAGCGACGAGATTATGTTCAGCGGCAGCCTCGCCGAGAATGAGTTGCTGGAGCTGGAGATGCTCATCAACGACGGCCACGAGTTCAACGGATTCATGACGCCCGTGGAGGACGTCAGGAAGAAGACCGAGGACGCCAACTTCTGGTACAGTCTCCAGTACACCGCCGCCGTCGGCGTGCTGTGGGTCAACAGGCTCCTCGGCTTCGGCGTGCCCGTGCTATTCCTCTACATATACAGGAGGCACGGCGAGGAGAGGGACTTCACCGTCCCCACGTACCTGAGCACCGTACCCAACGACGGGCGTAAGCCCTGGCTCGTGAACATGGTCTTCAAGAACGACGCAAGGGACTACGACGAGGACGGGCTGTACGCCACGCTGCTGGACCTCCATGAGAGGGACAAGATCAGCGTCGAGATGACCGGGGACGAGGACTTCGTGATAAAGGTGCTGGACAGGAGCGGCTTGGACAGGTACGAGTCCAGGGTGTTGGATTACATGGACGACCTCGGCGTCAAGGGCGTCGTGAACACCGAGCACCTCAGACGACTAGCCGACGTCGTACGGCAGGACGAGGCGATAGCGCGGAGGGTCGCCGGGCTTCAGAGGGACTACGCCCGGCTGACGAGTGGGCCAAGCAAGGCCGTGGCAGACGAGTTCACCTACAACGGCAGGCCACGCATACTCCCGTACCTGGTGGCATCCGTCGTCGTCTTCTTCGCCTCCATCCTGTTCCTCTTGACCACCGAGTACGCGGGCGGCGTCCTCTTGTCGGCAGTCTGGTACGGCGCCATACCGGTGATCCAGTGCATCATAGCGTTCGCGTTCCCCACGACCCTGTTCGGGAGGTGGAAGGAGGACGCCTACAGGGAGAAGCTTGAGTGGGACAGCTTCACGCGGCACCTGTCGGACTTCAGCCAGCTCCAGCGGTACGAGACCGAGGACCTTAACATGTGGGGCAGGTGGCTCGTGTACGGCACCGCGCTGGGCGTAGGCGACAAGGTGGCCGAGGCCATGCAGAGGCTTGACCTGCCGTACGCGCCGGCCCGCTTCGCCCCCGTCATGCCGTACATATTCATGCCGATTCGGACCGCCGCGATACCCAGCAGAGGCGGACGCTCCGGAGGGTTCGGAGGCGGTGGCGGCGGCTTCGGCGGTGGCGGCGGGTTCGGAGGCGGCGGCGGAGGGGTCCGCTAGAACTCCTCTTCGTCTTCAAGGAACTTTCGGACGATCCTGAGCGCGTTGAGGAACTGGCCGCCCTTGCCCGTGATGACGTACTTCATGTTGCCGCCGTACTCCTCTTCGTCGATGAGCTTACGCTCCATCAGAAACTCGACAGCCTCCTTGGCCCTGTCCACAGGCAGGTTGGCTCCGTAGCTGATCCTCGTGATCCCTGTTGCGCCCCGCCTGCGCACGGTTTCGAGTATGTCCTTGTAGATGTCGTACCTGGTTCGTCTCTCCATGGCGCAACACTAGAAGGGTGGCTCACTCAGTTTTTCAGCCTTTTGAGGCGCGGTCCTGATCCTGACGGACGGCTCGCTTCTCAGCGTCTCCGTGTAGGTCACTCCCTCCACCTCGCAGCCGTGCCCCAGCTGGACCCTGCGGCCATGGAGGTAGCCGGCTCGAGCCCTGCTTCTGAGCTGTATCTCGTCCGCCCAGACGTCCCCGATCTCGCTGCGCTCCTTGGCTATGACCACCTCACCTATGAGGGGCCCCCGGGCCTCCCCCCTGCGGCCTATCTCTATGCGGGCCGCCTTGGCGCCTTGCCTAGTCCTGAGGACGCTGGCCTCGATGAACTTCTCGGCCTCGGCCTTGTACGCCTCCAGCTTTCCGCCGACCCTTATGGAGTCGGCCTTGGCGTCGCCTTCGATCTTCACCGTGCCGCCTACCTTAAGCCTCTCGGTGAGGCTGAGGTTCCCGTACACTCTGAGGGTGCCGCCCACCGAGACGTTTTCTCCCTCTGCGCTGCCGTCGATCTTCACGGTGCCGCCTACGCTGATGTTCTTGAACCTGAGCTCTCCGTCGCTCCTGAGTGTGCCGCCGACGCCTATGTCGCCGCCTTCTCCCCCCGAGAGGGAGATGGTTCCCCCGACGTCGAGGTCGCCGAACTCCAGGGGTTCTGAGCTCTTCAGCGAGCCGCCCACCTCTATGGTCCTCGCGACTCTGCCGCCGGACAGCCTGACGGTGCCGCCGACGTCTATGGACTCGATGTCAGCGGTGTCGTTGGCTTTGAAGCTGCCGCCGACGTCTACGTCCTCGACCAGCACGGGGCCCTCCCCGGTGAAGGTCCCGCCTACGCGGATGCTGGTGCCCCTGGTCTCGCCGCCCACCGTGGCCGAGCCGCCCACATCCATGTTTTCTATGTTCACGTCGGTCTCGGCGCGTAGGCTTCCGCCCACGACTACCCGGTTAGACTCCACCGGCCCGCGGGCTTTGAAGGTCCCCCCGGTGTTAACGTACTCCGTGTTCACCGCTCCATGCGTAGTGAGGCTCCTGGAGACCCTCAGCTGCTTGGCTTCTACTGCTCCCCTTACCTCGAGGCTGCCTCTCTTAACCTCGACGGACTCGGCCTTCAAGCCTCCTTCAACGTGTACGTCCCCTCGCCGGGACTCGATCTTGTTTGCCTCGACGCTGCAGAGGAAGTCGCAGTCGCCCCTACACCTCACGTCTCCCCGTACCCTCAGGAGCCCATCTGGGTCCGTGGTCTCCACGGCCCCGCTCTCCACGACGAGGTTTCCCTCGACTGTTTCGAGCTGCATCCTCCTCCTGTCTACGTAGACCTCTCCCAAACCTGTCACTTGTGTGATACCCGTTTTTCACCTTTTTAAATGTAAAACACGTGAGGCACTCACAACTTGTGAGTATACTCCGTGATTATTTCACGCGATTATAACAGTTGAGTCCGCTTTATAAACAGAGAAGCCGAGGTTGCCTCGACAAGAAATGGTTGAGAAAAAGATAAGCGAAGACAACCTCAAGAAACTTGTGTCGATACAGGGCGTCATAACCGTCGAGGAGGGCGACGAGGTCTCCCTCGACGAGGCCCTGAGCCGTGTGCTCAACTTCTACGAGAAGTTCGTTCCCTACAACTAGGAGGACCAGCGTTGAAGGCGGCTCAGGTCCCCAAGTCTGTTCAGCAGCCCAAGCCGGTTGACTCGAGGCTGGGCTTAATCGGCGACGTGATGCCTTCACGCCTCGACGGGAACGCCAAGATGTTTCTTTCAGGCGCCGTCGCAAACGGCGTCTCCAACGGGGTGTTCAACGCGGTGATGCAGCTCTACTTGGCGTCCTTCGGGTTCGGTGGCCAAAGTCTGGGCACCATATTCATGATGAACGCGTTGACCGCCACCGTCCTCATGATCCCCTGCGGGATACTGGCGGACCGGGTGGGAAAGGGAAAGATGATACTGGCTGGGTTCGCCGCCGTGACTTTATCGATGATTATGTTCTTCGTGGCGGATAACCTTATGATGTTCGCGCTGTCGTTCGCGTTCATCGGCGTCTGCAACGCCGCGGCTACCGTGTTCACCCCCCTCTACTCCTCGTTCTTCGAGAAGGACGACATGGACAAGGCGTTCGGGCTCTACGGGCTCATCAACATCTCGGCGATGAGTCTGGGCAGCCTCGCCGGATATGTTCCTCCGCTCATG
>CAYFYM010000166.1:0-4057 GCA_964347405.1 uncultured Candidatus Bathyarchaeia archaeon
GGACCGCCGTAGATCCATCCTCGATGTTAAACACCGTGTTGAAGCTCTTACCAATGGCCTCGTTCTGGCTCAAATCGCTTAGTCTCAACGCGGCATCGTTGATGGATATAACCGCACCCGCTGAATCAAGCTGGATGACGCCATAGGGAGCTTTGTTGAACACAAACTCGAGTTCTTTCTCCTTTTTCCTATAATTCGTGATGTCCTTAATGATGAGTAGAACCTCTTTACGTCCTTCAATGTCTAGCAGCGATACATGCGCGCGGCCGACACCTGGATTTCCTTCCTTCGATTTCCACGTAAACTCGATGGGCGGAACCTTATTCCCCCTAAGGATCGAAGCGAAGTTATTCATGTGTTTAATCAGGTCTTTTTTACGTATCGTCCCTATATTGGTAATGTGCCTGCCAAATATTTCATCTCTTGAGAAACCGGTTAACTTGAGAAAAGCCCTGTTGGCGAAAGTCACGAAACCCAGAGGATTTACGCTCGTTATTCCATCGGGTGAACTATCTACCAGAGTCTCGAAGCGCTTCTGACTGATTATCTTCTCGTTCTCCAGCATCTTTTTCTCGGTGATGTCCCTTGCGAAGCAGAGAACCGCGTCTTTCCCGTTATAGGTTATCGGGCTCGTCGACACCTCGATGTGAAGCGTTTCACTGTTTTTTCTCTCTATATCGAATTCGTGGAATCCGACATCGAGGAAATCTTGAAAACCTACACCATTGTTTGCACTGAACGGGTTAGAGCCATAGATCTCGAAGAAATGGTTGACTCCAAGCAGATCGAGGGTCGACTTGTTTGCGAACACCATTTCGCCATCTATGAAGATGCTCAACGCGTCCCTTGCTTGCTCGACGACCGTCCTGTAGACCAGCTCTGTTCGTTTCTTCTCGACTACTTGACGGATCCTCTTGGCTAGAACCTGGTAGTGGCTTGGCTCCATCTCCTTGCGCAGATAGTCGTCGATGCCCGCGGAGAAGGCCGCCTCGGCTATCTCCTCGCTTCCCTGACCCGTGTATATGATGATGGGTACGTCGAAGCTCTCCCTCATCTTCTCAGCCAGCTCGATGCCGTTCATCTTGGGCATCTGGTAGTCCGTCACCACACAGTCGTATCCCATGGATTCCATCTTATCCAGTGCCTGGATTGGGTCACAGACGCTGTCTATGCTGAACGCCTCATCCATCTCGGGCAGGAAGTACTGGAGGAACTCGCTCTGGTTTACGTCGTCGTCGACGTGAAGAATCCTAATTTCATCTGATGGATCGACGACTACGCTTTGTGACACGGTGCTCGGGTGATTGGACAAGTATTATATATAAAGGAATTATTGAGCGAAATTATCTAGGCTGAATACTAAGTAATTTTCCATTTTATCAATCATATGAGAGTTAAACAATTAAATATACATGAAAAAATCTTACATTTTCACGTCTAAACAGCAGATTTTAACAATTTTCTAATAGTGGCCGTAGGTAGAGCCGGGATACATAGAACCGTTGATTAGCGTTGCCTTTGAACGGCACCCGAGCGAGGATGGCCATCCACGACGTGAGGATCACGGTCGTCAAGAAGGTCTCGAACGACGAGGTTTTCCGGGTGTACGCGGACCGGGGTGCCCAGTCGAGCTGCGAGACCGTGGAGGTGGGCATGGAGTTCGTGTCCCAGGGAATGGCCATGCCCCCCAGCTTCTGCAGCTGGGCTTGGGCCGACATCCAGAGGGACGTCGCCCACCTGGCGTTGGGCGGAGACTTCCCGTGGATGAGGCAGAGGGGAACCATGATAACTTGCTGCACGGACGGCCTCAGACCCGTGGTCTTCAAGCTCGAGAGGATCTAGAGGCCCCTAGAGAGCTCCTTCAGCACGGCCTCCAGTCCCCGAACCGTGGTTTCGACGCTCATGGAAGCGGTCTTCTTCTCCACCGCCTGCTCGGGCAGGGAGGGCACGTGTATGAAGCCCGCCGGTATGTCGACGCCGCTCACCGACAGGTGGTGCATGAGCTCATAGAACACATGGTTGCATCCATAGGTCCCGGCGCTGTTGGAGAGGCTGCATGGTACCCCCGCCTCCTCGAGGGCCTTGAGCAGCCGCCTGAAGGGCAGCCCGGTGAAGTAGGCGGCGGGGCCGCCCTCCACGATGATCCTGTCCCGGGGCTTGTCGCCGCAGTTGTACGGCGACCTGGCGTCCGCCACGTTTACGGCGACCCTCTCCACGTTAAGGGTGGCGGCGCCGGATTGGTCCGTGCACACCACGGCGGAGGGGCCGTGACGCTCGACGGCCTCGATGAGCCTCGGACGCACCTCGGCGTACCGCAGGGGTATCTCCTCGACGGCCACCCTGTACCCGTCGAAGGTCCTCCCCTCCAGCCTCCTACAAGCCTCTATGGATGGGTTGACGTAGCTGCCGCCGAAGGGCTCGAACCCCGTGAGAAGAATGGTGCCTTTCAACGTTATCCCCCATACATTGGCCGGGGGAGGCAAAATACTTTCCTTACCACGGCTATTCACACGCCATGAAGCTGGATACTTGGCCGTGGGGCTTCACGGTGGACGGGTCCGAGGCCCATCTCTACGTCATGGAGAACGAGAACGGGTTGAGGGTCGCCGTGAGCGACTACGGCGGCACAGTCACCAGCGTCCACGCCCCAGATCGGGACGGCGAGCTTGGCGAAGTCGTCCTGGGCTTCGACGCCGTCGAGGATTACCTGGCGTCCAAGGCGTACATGGGGTGCGTGGTGGGGCGCTACGCCAACAGGATAGCCGGGGCACGGTTCAGTCTAGACGGGGTCGAGCACGCCGTCACCAGGAACCACGGCGCCCACCACCTCCACGGCGGTGAGAGAGGCTTCGACAAGGCCCTGTGGAACGCCGAGGCAGAAGTCGACTCGGACTCGGCTCGCCTCGGGCTCAGCTACCGCAGCGTGGACGGCGAGGAGGGGTACCCCGGGAACCTCGACGTCTGCGTGACCTACACCCTGAACGAAGCCGACGAGCTGAGGATGGACTACAGGGCGGAGACAGACAGGGCGACGGTCGTCAACCTGACCAACCACACTTACTTCAACTTGGCATGCGGCGGCTCGGTGCTGGGCCACTTACTCATGATCGACGCCGACACGTTCACCCCGGTCGACCGTGAGCTGATACCCACCGGGGAGAAGCGGCGCGTAGAAGGCTCGCCCATGGACTTCAGGACGCCGCACACGGTCGGCGAGAGCATCACCGAGCCCATCGGGCAGCTGGTGCACGGGGGCGGCTACGACCACAACTACGTGCTGAACCGTGGAGCCGAGCCCGCCTGCACCCTCCGTGACCCCGGTAGCGGCAGAGTGTTAGAGGTCTCGACGACCCAGCCCGGCGTCCAGCTCTACACCGGGAACTTCTTGGACGGCTCGGAAAGCGGCAGGGGGAGAGCCTATACGAGGCACTCGGGGCTCTGCCTGGAGTCGCAGCACTACCCCGACTCGCCGAATCAGCCCGGCTTTCCCTCCACGGCGCTCAGGCCCGGGGAAACATATAGACAACGCACCGTGTACAGGTTCTACGCGAGGTGAGTGGATGAAAGAGAGAGAATCGACGGTCAGAGCCGCCGAGGGGCACGCCGCGGATGGGTATCTCTGCAGCGAGGCGGTGCTGCTGGCGCTCGCAGAGAGCCTTGGAGTGGAGTCGGAGCTCATCCCGAGGATCTCCACCGGGTTCGCCGCCGGGGTAGCCAGAACGGGGAACTTGTGCGGCGCGCTGTCGGGCGCCGTCATGGGGCTCGGGCTCAGGTATGGAAGGGACACGCCGGAGACTGAGCCGGGCAGGAGGCCCTACTGGTACGGCGGAAGGCTAGCCGAGGCCTTCGAGGAGTCATACGGTTCGGTGACGTGCCCCGGCGTCCTAGGCCTGAACATCGGCGACCCCGACGACTACAGGAGATACTCCGAGGAGGACATGTGGGCTACGAAGTGCCGGGAGGTAATCAAGACGGCGACGGGGCTGGCCTGGGATATCCTGCAAATAGAAAAATAGCGTAGAACGGGATCACTCTGTGGGCGCGTAGTAGCATCTCT
>CAYFYM010000167.1:0-10697 GCA_964347405.1 uncultured Candidatus Bathyarchaeia archaeon
AGCGGAGTGATGGAACGCACTCAACCCCATGACGGGGGGATAGCCCACAGCGTGCAATGGACAGCATGACACGGTGGGAATGCATGTATTTAACGAAACGCCATGTTAACGGAAGAGGATATTGAGAAGATTGCCGAGAAGGTCCTGAGAAAACTCGTTGTCAACGGAGCAGAGTACGCGCCTTTAGCCCACGCTCACGCGGCCACCCAGATGATGGTGGACGACGTGCTCTGGTACCAGAGGGTAGGCGACGTCGCCCACATCGACAAGGTGAAGCTCACCGGGCCGCCGTCACAGTACCAGCCTAACCCGACGGCGCAGGGCGCCGGCAACAGGGTCACCTTCGTGGCCTACACGTTCACACCTAGGACGGTGAAGACCGGAGAGAAGTACCCGTTGATCACGCTACCCCATGGCGGGGTCCACGCCAACTTCAACTCGATGGCCTCTAACGTCGTCAGGGAGCTCATCGCGCAGGAGTACATCATAGTCGCCCCGGAGTACCGGGGCAGCACCGGCTACGGTCAGCAGTTCTACGAGCTCATAGACTACGGTGGCCTAGAGTCGGAGGACACCTACGAGGCCCGGAACTTCATGGTGGAGAACTGCGAGTACGTCGACCCCGAGAGGATAGGGGTCATGGGCTGGAGCCACGGCGGGATGCACACTCTTTTCAACATATTCAACCACCCCGAGGCCTACCAGGCGGCCCACGCCTCGGTCCCTGTGAGCGACGTCGTCGCCCGCATGGGCTATAAGTCACAGGACTACAGGAACCTGTTCGAGGCTGAATACCACATAGGAAAGAGCGGAAACGACAACTACGCCGAGTATAAGCGGAGGTCGCCCGCCTGGGCGGTGCCCGAGTACGACGCTGAGGTTCATCCGCCGCTTCTCGTCCACACTACTGAGAACGATCAGGACGTGAACTGCCTGGAGGTAGAGCACCTGATAAAGTCGCTGAAGGCCAAGAACTGGGACTTCGATTACAAGGTCTACCCGCCGACGCCGGGCGCCCACGGCTTCAGCAGGCTCGACACCAGGTTCTCGAAGGGCGTACGCGGGGAGATATACGAGTTCCTCGCCAAGCACCTCGAACCGTCAGGCCCTAACCCCGTAAAGGAGTTCATCGGATCACCGAACCCCCTCGAATCCAAGGGTTAGTATCGGTCGAGGCACCTTCATACCTTTTTTATTTGATATGTTCTGGCTGTGCACCTGATCCTCTGTGGTTGCTGGACACGTCCTTGGCTACGAACACGAAGGCGCAGCCGAGGAAGAAGAGGGCTTGCTTGCCGTCCCCCACAGCGGAGTAGAGTATGGATGCGAGTAGACAAACGAAGGCGAAGACGCCGTCTGCGGTGAGCTCCTTCAACTCCAGGCCCTCGGGTAGCTGCGGCACGCAGCGCTGACTCACAGGTTCCACCCTCTGTAATTTATCTTTGATGGAGCACTGGTTTAGACTTCGGTTATCTGTCAGGGGATATGTGGAACACAGCTCTCATGTTAGCATTTCATAATCATTTTAGACGCCGCGGCTGCCTGAGACCAGAATATTCAACGGTGAACGCTTTGCAGGTGATAGAGGCCAGCGACGTATCCAAGAGCTTCGGAGCAACAACGGTGCTGCAGGGAATATCGTTGAACGTGGACGAGGGAGAGTTCTTCGGCCTATTCGGCCCCAACGGCGCTGGGAAGACGACCCTGCTGAGGGTGCTCACAGGCCAGCTTATGCAGGATACGGGCACTGTGGTAACGGCTGGCGTGCCTAACACCGAACCCATAAGGCTCAAGCGCCGGGTGGGCATAGTCCCCGAGGCCGAGACACCACCCACCTTCCTCACCGCCCAGGAGACCCTAGAGCTGACTTGCATGATCAGAGGCCTCGACGACGTGCAGAGCCTCATCGATAGATGGATTCGCTTCTTCGACCTAGAAGAAAAGAGAGACATACTCTGCAGGGACCTTTCCAAGGGGGAGCGGCAGAAGGTGATGCTGGCCGCGGCGTTCATCCACGAGCCCAAGCTGCTACTACTCGACGAGCCGTTCATCAACCTAGACCCCATCTACCAGCGGCGCGTCCGAGAGTACCTCCAAGGGTTAGCTTCCGAGGGGTGCACCGTCTTCATGTGCACCCACATACTCGAGATAGCCGAGAGGCTGTGCGACACGGTCGCCGTCATCCACCGGGGCCGTATAGTGGAGCAGGGTAGGCTCTCGGAGGTAAGCCGGGGCGGCGACCTTGAGGAGGTCTTCCTGAGGGCGGTGGAGGATGGGGCAGTCGCTTAGCCTCCGCCTCTTCAAAGCCATGATGAAGGAGGAGTGGAGGCTACACCAGAGCCTGGTGGGGCCCCTGGGCTCCGGGCTCTTCCCCGCCATTATATTCGTTTTCACGGCGTTCCTGGCCGTGGCTGCGCCCCTGCTCCTGAGCCGGATGCCTACCTCGACCATCCTGCTGATGCTACACGCGGCGAGCGTCGCCTACGGACTCTTCGTGGGCAACTTCGGGAGCATAGGGGAGCATGTCATGACCAGGCGCCTCGGCCAGGTGAGCATGATAATGCAGATGCCCCAGACCTACCCCGTGAGCTTCAGACGGATGATGGCGGTGTTCTACGTCAAGGACGCCGTCTTCTACCTCCTCTACAGCTACATCCCGCTGACCCTGGGGATCGCCGTGGCGGCGCCCATGGCGGGGGCAAGCTTCACGGCCGTCGCCATGCTGGGCCTGACTACCTTCCTCGCGTTCATGGTGGGGATGGGGCTGAGCTTCACCCTGTCGGCGGTCTCTGTGAGGTCCAAGATGGCTGGCCTAGCCCTGTACACCGTGCTGGCGGGCGTCGTCGCCATGATCCACCCGATGGGCATAATTGGACCCGAGTGCCTGATGCCCTCCCTCGGATACTGGGCCTCCAAGGACCCACAGGGCATAGGGGTATCGGCGGCGGCGTCGCTCCTGTTCGCGTCCCTTGGCGTGGCATTGATGAAGGAAAAGTACGAGATCAGGCAGTCCCGCTACGGGGACAGCCTTCTCGGAGTCGACATGCTCCTCGGTTTCATGGGCGGGCTGAGCACCTTGGCGGCCAAGGAGTGGATCGAGGTAAGGCGCAGCAGGGCCCTCGGCCCCGTGGTGTTCAGCTTCGGCGGCCACCTCCTCGCGGTCTACCTGATGAGCTGGGTGTTCGAGAGGGGCGTGGGCGTGGACCTCGGGTTCAACGTGGTGTTCTACAGCGGCTTCGTGGGCTTCATGGGGGTCATGACCTACAGCTTCATAACCAACCTGGAGCACAACGAGTACCTCAACGTCCAGCCCGTCTCCGTGGACCAGGTGGTCAAGGGCAAGCTCGCCGTCTACTTCGCGCTCACGGCCGGCGTCACGGCGCTCTACGTCGTCGGGCTGGGCGTGTTGAAACACCAGATGGGGCTGGTCCCGCTGGGGCTGCTCCTCGCGGCGGCCACAAGCGTTTACGTGGTCGGCGTCACCAGCTACCTCACGGGGCTCTGGACCAACACCATGTTCTTCGACGCCGGGATCATCCTCAGGTTCTGCGCGGCGGTGGTACCGCCCATGATAGTGGCGGAGATAGCCGCACTAATAATGCCGGTTAGGCCGGCGGCTACCTACGCCGTGGCAGCGGTGTCCGTCATCCTTCTGCTGGTATCCGTGCCCATTCTACGGGGCCTGGAGAGGAAGTGGGCGGACGCCTCATTCAGCTTCGTCAACACAGGCCAGTGAGAATCCACATAACAAGCTTTTGTATGCCGAAGGCCTATTGAACCTCGTCTGGGCTGGTCTGACCCATGGGAGCCGAAAAAGAGGGAAGCGAGACCCTGCTGAGACTCGCTGGAGAGATCCTGGACGCAGTCATGGAGGGCTTAGATTCGGTGGACGAAGAGTCCAGGAAAGAGATAGTGAAGAGGTGCGGCAGGGCCTGCGCCGAGGAGGAGACGTGGGGCCCCGCTGTCGCCATAGCGGATAGGATATCTGAGCAGGAACAAGACTTGGAGAGGGTCATCGAGAGGATGAACGAGGAGATCGCTTGGTGCGGCGATTGGATGCTTGAAGGCGAAAGGATCACGTGCACCTGCGAGGAGTGCGGCTGCCCCCTGGTGAAGAACGGGGTGGTCAAGCACACGGGGGTTTTCTGCTACTGCTCCCTGGGCTGGGTCGAGACCGTCTTCGGGATACTCCTGAAGAGGGAGGTCCACGCTGACCTCGAGAAGGCGATAGGCTTCGGAGACGACGTCTGCATGTACGCGGTGCATATCTAGAGTCGTTCACTGGCGTCATGGTCGACGCAATCCAGCGGCACAGATTCAACGACCCTGAGAAGCCCTGTAGAGGGGCTCGACCTGTTTCCGCATCTCCTCCATCCTGCCGCGGATGTCCAGAGGCTCCATGACCCCTATCTCCGTGATGATCCCCGTCACGAGCCTCGCCGGCACCAACTCGAAGTACGGGTTCCTCACTTCGACGCCCTCGATCTCCGCCACCTCGGCAGGGTCCTTCTCCTCAAGCTCGACGCCATGGCCTAGATAGTTCATTACGTTGAACTTTGAGGTGGAGCATACCACATAGAAAGGCACGCCTCGGTCCCTCGCCGCCAGCGCCGCTGTCCGGGTGCCCACCTTGTTGACGAAGCCGCCGTCGTGGAGTACGCTGTCGGCGCCCACGACGGCGACGTCGACGGACTCCATGAACATTGCCGCCGCGGCGTCGACTACCAGCAGGACTTTAACTCCCATCCCAGCCAGCCTCTCCGCCAGGTTCCTGCCCTCCATCTGGGGCCTCGACTCCGTCACCACGACTTTTTTTGCGCCCACCCCGAGAACAACGTCGGCCACGGTGCTGCTGTCGCTGACTGTGAAAACCGTGCCGGGCTCCCCCAGCACATTCCTGGCGTTCTCCACGATGCTGCCCTTGTTGTTCCTAGACTCCTTGATTATCATCGAAGCCGACTTAGTGGCCTCGGCCCTGAGCTCGTTGAGGGGCACGCCTTCAGGCAGTCTGCCGTAGAACGTGCCAAGCTTGTTCGTTATCGGCGTCATGCTGGGCCTGGACTCGGCTATCCTCCTCGCGTAGCGCCTCAGCACCTCCCGGAGTTCATCGGAGGTGTCCGCGCTGGCGTTCAGAGCGACGGCTATCATGGTTCCCAGCGCGGCGTTGCTCAGCCACTCGGCTCCGTGGTACCTATCCATGGCTATGCTCTGCATCAGCTTCTCTATGTCGTAGAGCCCCGGCAAGTGTGTTCAGGTGTAAAGGCGCTTACTTACTAAAAAAGGGGTTAGGGGTCCGTAGCCTGGCCTGGCTTGGTGTAGTAGGGCGCCGACGCGGGGACCGCGAAGACCCTGGCCCCCATCTCCCTGTCCAGCATCAGGAGGGCGTGACTGTTGCCCCCAGCGATCTCTATCTGCTGCACTGCCTCGCTGGTGTTCGCCTCCTCCTCCACCTGCTCCTCCACGAACCACTGAAGCATGTTGTAGGCGGCGTTGTCGTTGAGCTCCCTGGCTACTTTCACCATGTGGTTTATGCGGCCCGTGATGTGCTGCTCGTGCGCGTAGGCAGCCTCGAAGACCTCCATGGGGCCTTCCCACGTGGACGGGGGCTTCTCTATCGCCCACAGCTCCACCTTCTCGCCGCGCTCCAGGATGAAGTTGTAGAAGATGTCCGCGTGTATCTTCTCCTCGCGTGCCTGCACGCGCATCCACGTGGCCATTCCCTTGTAGCCCTTGTGCTCAAGGTCGGCGGCCATGGCGTGGTAGATGTAGGCGCTGTACGTCTCCTCCATTATCTGCTGGTTCAGCTCCGCCAGCATCTTGGGGTCCATCATAATCTATCAGTTAAAACCACGAAACCGCGGCTTTTAACCGTTACATACTGTTAACATGAACAGAATGCTCATAGCGAGAAGCCTATTTGAAGGACACCACCAGGGTGATGAGCTCGTCGTTTCGCACGGGCTCGCCGCCGGACTCCTCACTGTACCTCATCAGCGCCTCGACGCCCCTTCTGAGTCCCTCCTCCGAGATGGGCCTGAACATGCTCCACAGCCTCTTCTCAGCTATCTCCACGAACTCCTCCACAGGCTGGTACCTTTCTAGGCTGTAGGCGTGGAACACGGTCTCACTGAACCCGGCGGCGTCGAAGTAGCGCTTGAACTCGTCGTTGCTCGGGTAGACCCTGAGCTGGTTAGCCTTGATCTCGGGGAAGTACCTGAAGACCACCTTCTCGTGGAGCTGCTCGTGGCTGATGGTGCGTATCACCACGTGGCCGCCCGTCCTTAGCACCCTGCCGCACTCGTCGGCGGTGCCCTGCTTGTCCTCGATGTGGTGCCAGACCTGGCTGCTGAAGACGCAGTCGAGCACGCCTGGCCGTAGGGGCATCCACTCGCCCACGGCGTTGAGCCAGTAAACGTCATGCGGCTTGTTCCGCGCCTGCCCCACCATCTCGGGCACGGGGTCGAGGCCGCAGGTTGTCGCCCCCGACTCCTCCATGAGGCCCACCGTGTACAGGCCAGTGCCGCAGCCGAGGTCCAGTATGATCGAGTGTTCGGTTAGCCCGGCGAGCCTCCTCGTCTCCGCGGCCCAGAGCCTCACGTTCTCGCTGCTCCGCCCCTTATCGTAGTCTTTGGCTATCTTGCCGAACTCTTTGCTCGACTTCTCGGTGTAACCCCCGCTCATGGCAAGTATCTCCTATCATCCGGTTAAAAAAAACTTGGAGTTATACAACGCCTTGACGCAGCCACCCGTCCAGTGAAGCCCACAACAAAGATTAATATCTGTCAGCCCATATTTGGAGAGTCGCGGGCCGCCATAGCTCAGCTCGGTAGAGCGTCTGCCTGTTAAGCAGTTGGTCTTCGGTTCAAATCCGAATGGCGGCGCCAAATTCTACAAGATCTCCACGGCGTCGACCCGCACCTGGCTGAACCCTCCTACGTCCACGTTCACGGCGCCCCTCATCTGCATCATCATCCGGGGTATGGACACAGACGCCGGGCTGAACTCGAACTCGAAGAACGTCTCCACCTTCACCAGGTACTCTACTTTGCCAAGGCTCTGAGTCGACACCTTGTACCAGACCAGGCCTCCGGTCATCCTCTCGATCTCCTGTTTCAGAAGGCTCTTCGCAGGGACCTCGCCGAATGAGGTGACCCAGTCGTTGAACTCGGAGTCGCCGAGAAGCGCCTCGAACAGCTCGTCCGTCATGGCGGTGACGGTGTCTGTGCCCGGGTTCGCCAGGCGGCGCTTCAACATCTCCAGCGCCTCCTCCTTCTCCAGCCTCTCGTCGAGCTCCTGCAGCTTGTCGTTCAGCGAGCCCAGGGTGGACGATACCTCGGCCAGCTCCTCGAAGGTGTCCTCCCATTCCCCATGGAGATCGTCATACCTCTGGTTCAACTCATCGACGCCTTCCACCAAATCGTCTATACTTTCCTCCAAGCTGATCCTCGTGCTGTCGATGGTATCGTTGACCTCTATAACGTCCTGCTCAGCCTGCCCGATCCTTGTGTTGAGGCTGTTGATGGCCTGGCTCAGCGTGACTATGGACTGGAGGCTGTCCTGTATCGAGACCAGGCTCTCGTCCATGTCCTCGACGTGGACAGCCACTCCGTCTACGCTGTCCTCGAGATCCGTTATCCTGTCCTCAATTTCCCTGTTGCTCTGCTCCACCATCTCGGGGTAGAAAACGGCGTAGCCTGATCCCAGCCCCAGGCTGGCGCCTAGGATCAGGCCGATGACGACGAAGGCGAGAGGCTTAGATACGTAGCCGTCTGTCTCCATGAGTTATCTGCTGCATATGGGTTAGATAAAGTTTTGACCGCTAACCTGTGAAGTGTTCCCATCCGCCGCGCCCTATGGGCTTCGCCGCCCCGTTTAACTCCATCAAAACATCCTTCTCCTCTGTGACCTCGCCGATTACGTGGAGGCGGCAGCCGACGCCGTCCAACGCTCTCCTGATCCTGCCGTCGTCCCCCGGCTTAAACGTGAATACTAACTCGTACTCCTCGCCGCCGTAGAGAGCTAAGTCGGCTGCGTCGAGGCCATGTAGCTGAGCGAACCTCGTCGCGGAGTAGTCTATGGGCAGCTCCGTGACCCTGTACCCTAAGCCCGTGCTCCTGGCCAAGTCGTGGAGACTCACCGCTAAGCCGTCGCTGGAGTCCATGCACCCCGTCACGGCCCCCGTCTCTGCAAGGGCCACCCCCTCCTTGACCCTGGCCCGAGGCATGTAGACGCTGCCAAGTATGGGTTTCTCCAAGCCGCTGGGCATCTCAAGCCCCTCCAGGAGGTGTTTGAAGCCCGCCGAGGTGACGCCGAAGGACCCCGTGGTGGCGAGCAGGTCGCCGGGCAGGGTCCCGCTGTTCCTCTTCATGATACTGGACTCCTGTACTACGCCTAAAGCGGCCCCCGAGATCACGACGCCGCAAGCCTCGTTGGTGTCGCCGCCCAACACGTATGCCCCGTACTCACGGGCGCCTGCCTCGAAGCCTCTCGCCATCTCCTCGACGTCGGCGACGGGGTAGCTGCTGGGGAGCCCTATGCTTGGCATGAAGGCGATGGGCGGGACGCCCTTGGCGGCGAGGTCGCTGACGCCCATGACCACGGCCTTACGCGCCGCCTGATAGGGCGTCATCCCCCTCGGGATGTCGGTCTCCCAGACCAGCATATCCGTGTTTATCACCAGCGCCCGGCCGTCGCCGAGGCTGAGGGCGCTCGCGTCGTCCCAGAAAGGTATGGGCGCCCCCGGCATCTGCGTAAGGTGAAGCATAACACGCTCTATGAGCCTCCTCTCCCCGATATCCGAGACCTTGGCCATTTCTGCTCAGAACTTTAGCCTGTCAGGTTTTTAGTTTTTCAGTGTTTTGGTAAACATAATATACTATGACCAGCGGTCGTATAGTGATCGGAGTCAAAACAGAATGAAAATGCCTCTTGAAGACATAAGAGTGCTCGACCTCTCCCACGTTTGGTTCGGCCCATGGTGCACCATGATGATGGCGGACATGGGCGCCGAAGTGATAAGGATCGAGCCCCCCTGGGGGGCGATAGACAGGATAGCCGAGGGGGCCCTCTTCGGTGGCGCCAGCTACACTTTCCACCACCTGAACATCAACAAGAAGGACCTGACCCTCAACCTCAAGGACCCCGAGGGACTGGAGATATTCAAGGAGCTGGTAAAGAAGAGCGACGTGGTCGTCCAGAACTTCAGCCCAGGCACCATGGAACGCATGGGCCTCGGCTACGAGGTGCTCAAGGAGCTCAACCCGGGGGTAATCTACGCGGCCCTGAGCGGCTTCGGCCAGACCGGCCCCTACAGGGAGTGGAGGAGCTACGCCATGATCGCGGAGGCCATGAGCGGGCACACGATGCTCACCGGCGAGAACGCTGACCCTGAGGGGCCGCCCGTCGAGATGGCCCAGGCCTACGGGGACCTGGGGCCCGGCACAATGGCGACCATGGCTATCCTCGCAGCGCTGAGGTACAGGGACAAGACTGGGAAAGGGCAGATGATCGACGTCGCCCAGCTTGATTGCATGGTCGCATACAACACCGCCATTACAGGCTACCTGCTCTCCGGCATGAGGCCCCTTGAACTCAGGGAGAAGTTCCCCCGGGGCAGGGGCGCGGGAGGCGTCTTCAAGACAAAGGACGGCGGCTATGTGAGGATCGCCGCGTTCGGGCCCAGGGCACTGGACAGGATAGTCCAGCACTTGGGCGTCGAGCTCGACGACATCAGCCAGGAGATGATGGAGGAGAAGGTCTCGAAGATGACCCGCGACGAGGCCGTGGAGACCTTCACCGGCGTCGGGCTACCCTGTGCCCCCGTCTACCACGTGGATGAGACGGTGAAGGACCCCCACGTGCTGGCCCGGGACATGTTCGTGGAGCTGGATCACCCCCTGGCGGGCAAGATAAAGCTGGTAAACTTCCCGCTCAAGTTCAGCGAGACCCAGCCTGTGCTGCGGACGCCGGCGCCCGTGCTGGGGCAGAACAACGAGGAGCTGCTGAAGGAGCTCATGGGGTTCGACGACGACAAGATAAAGGACCTGATGAAGAAGGGCGTCATATCCTACAGCGCCTAGCCAGGAACCATATCTCTTAAATTCTATTTCTTTCATACCTTCAAGGGCGCCCCGGTAGCTCAGTGGTCGGAGCGGCAGCCTCGTAAGCTGTAGGCCGCGGGTTCAAATCCCGCTCGGGGCTCCACCTAATACTTTCTACCGACGAACAACCCGTACCCTATATACTCTTCAAGGTTATCTGGGATGATCCCTTCCTTCCGCACTTCCTTCACGAACCTCCTGTAAGCAGGGTTCCTCAGATACAGAGACAGGGCTCTGTAGAGGCTTCTCAGCATCCCCCCGTAGCCGTACCTGCGGATCAGCTCTTTGGCCTCTCTACGGGGCCTGACTTCACGGACGTTCACGACTATCTCCGTCAGCCCAGCGTCCTCCAGCAAACCAACCCAGCCGTCGGAGGTGAGAGGCTTCACCTGAGAGCCCAGATCTTGGGACGCCCACGCGATTATCTCGGGTGGAGGCGGTGTCTTCAGCCACGTCGTCTCGTTGAGCCCGACGTATCCGCCGGGCCTCGTCACCCGGGCGTACTCCCTGACGGCCCTCTGCTTGTCCTCCGGGAAGACGGTCACGGACTCCGTGATGACCGCGTCGAAGGTCTCGTCCGTGAAGAGAAGGTCCTGA
>CAYFYM010000168.1:0-1643 GCA_964347405.1 uncultured Candidatus Bathyarchaeia archaeon
CTCACCTGGCGACCTTGGCTACCCGGCGGACAAGACTCCGAACACGACGTACGATACGTGCAACAACGCCTACTGCCACGACGACGGCACAGGTGCGAAGGTGACGTCGCCCACGTGGGGCACGTCGGGGAACTGTTCGTCCTGCCACCTGAGCACGCCTCCGACCGGGAGCCACACCAAGCACATGGCCGGCGGCACAATGAATTGCAGCGCCTGCCACGATGGTGCAGCGAAGGATTCGTCGCTTTCGTCGGAGCACAGCGACAACAACATAGACGTTTACGACGTGTCCTCGGGCGACCTTGGCTACCCTGCGGACAAGACGAAGAACACGACGTACGATACTTGCGACAACGCCTACTGCCACGACGACGGCACGGGTGCGAAGGTGACTTCGCCCACGTGGGGCACGGCTGGGGGCTGCGACGCCTGCCACCAGAGCCGGCCTGATACGGGAAGCCACACCAAGCACCTCGACGGCGGAATGAATTGCAACGCCTGCCACGACGGGGCGCTGCAGGATTCGTCGCTTTCGTCGGAGCACAGCGACAACAACATAGACGTGTACGACGTGTCCTCGGGCGACCTTGGCTACCCTGCGGACAAGACGAAGAACACCACGTACGATACGTGCAACAACGCAATTTGCCACGGCTCTATATCGCGCACTTGGGGCAATAACACCACGAGGGATGCGTGCACGAAGTGCCACGGCGATACAACTGCGGGCTCAAGCGCAACTGACGCCGAGATAGCGCCGCCCAACGATACTAGCGGAGAGACAAGTGCCGGTGACCCCGACGTCGGGGCGCACCAGATACACCTCAATTCATCGGCGGGAGCAGCACCGATAGTTAATTTTGATATGACCTGCGACACGTGCCACAAGAAGCCTACGGGCGTATTCGATACGGGACACATAGACACCGCGCTCCCGGCGGAGCTGACGTTCGGTTCGCTGGCCACGAACAACGGGGCCACACCCACGTGGGACGGCACCACGTGCGACAACGTCTACTGTCATAACGAGCAGGAATTCCCGAGTAGCATGCATACCGACGGCGGAAGCGGTTGGGCTCCGCAGTGGGGCGATACGGGTTACCAGAGCGGCAGCAACCCCCGCACCCCGACCGACTGCGGAAGGTGCCACTTCTACGATACCTCCGGATACGACTGCCAGGGCTGCCACCCTCATGTTAGCGGCACCAACGACGGCTTTGATGGCGATGGCGGCGGACTCGCCGACCACATGAACGGCTCGGTTGAAGGCGCCGGCGGCTGTATGGGCTGCCACGGCGGAGTTGCCGACGGCGGCGACGACGGATTGACGAGAAGGCAGGTCGTCGGCGGAACCGTGGGCAGCGCTGGCGACGACTTCGTAAGGGCCAGCCGCCACGTCTCCGACGGCACGACGACGAACGAGATAGTGACCAACCAGGACTGCATCGTCTGCCACATGGAGGGCGACCAGACCGCGGGCGACGGCAGCTTTAATAGCACGTACCACCCCAGCGCGACCGACGACATAGACCTCAGGGACGTGGACTCCGCTAACGGCGGCTCGCTTGCCGTAGCATGGCCGGGGTCGAGTTCGGCAACGACAACCGACCTTGCCAACCTCGACGGCTTCTGCCTTGGCTGCC
>CAYFYM010000169.1:0-3288 GCA_964347405.1 uncultured Candidatus Bathyarchaeia archaeon
AACAGGTGGCACCGCCAGATAGTCTACGACATGCACCAGATGGGCAGCAAGGGGCCCAGGTTCTACGTGCCGCCTTTCATAGACCCCTACGAGCCCAACATAGACCCGGTGCTCACCAGCGGAGTCAACTTCATGGGCGTCAGCATGGCGGACGCCCTTGCCCGGGAGGGGAAGGGCGGGGTCGTCACCCACTGGGTGTTCGACGCGTGGACCCCAGCCAGGGCGTACCAGCACCACCACGGCGGCATACGCATCCTGAGCGAGGCCGCTTCGGTCCAGATCGCTACGCCGATAGAGATAGAGCCCGGGGAGATGGAGGCGGAGAGGGGGTTCAACCCCAAGGAGTCGAGGTGGAACCACCCCATCCCGTGGAGGGGGGGCTCATGGACCCTCAGAGACATCATAGACTACGAGCTAACGGCGGCGTGGGCGTGCCTCCAGACGGCCGCGAAGCACAGGAAGCGATGGCTCAGGGGGACCCTGGAGATGGGGCGCAGGGCGCTGGAGCCGGCTTCCGGTCCCTACGCGTTCGTCATCCCGTTGGCCCAGCGGGACCCCGGGGCAGTCAAGGAGCTGATCTGGGTCCTCAGGATGGGCGACGTGGAGGTCCACGTGGCGGAGGAGCCTTTCACGGCGGACGGCGTCGAGTACCCGGCGGGCAGCCACGTGGTACGGTACGCACAGGCGTACGGAAACTTCGCTAAGACGCTATTGGAGAGGCAGGTCTACCCTGATCTCAGGGAGAGCCCGGAGGCGCCGCCCAAGGTTCCTTACGACGTAACGGCCCACACGGTGAGCCTGCAGCTGGGCGTCGAGGTGAAGGGGGTGGACACGGCGTTCGAGGCGAAGCTGAAACCCGTTGACATGCCGGCCATGCCCAAGGGCGCGGTGCATAGACGAGGCAAGAAATACTACGCGTTCTCCGCGGTCCCCAACTACTCGTACAAGGCGGCGAACAGGTTCCTCGACGCCGGCCACGGCCTGAGCAGGTGCATGGACGATCTGGAGCTTGACGACGCCACATTGAAGCCTGGGGCCTTCATAGTAGAGGGCGGCGGGACTCTCATCCGTGAGCTCGCCGAGGAGCTGGGCCTGGACTTCTACGGCCTCGACGACCTACCGGAGGACTGCTATGAACTGGTCAAGCCCACTGTGGGCGTCTACAGGGCGCATCTTCCCAACGCGGACGAGGGGTGGCTCAGGATGGTGCTTGAGGAGTACGGCTACACGTACGTTAACCTGTACCCCGAGGACGTGCGCGCCGGGGGGCTCAGGGAGAAGGTGGACGTGCTGGTGTTCCCGGACATGACCAGGGACATAGTGATGGAGGGCATGAAGGGCCAGGGCTGGATGGACGCCGAGATGTACGAGCCGGTTTACCGGCGGGGCGTCGAGGAGAGCGGCAACCGGGAGGTGCTCAGGTTCCTCGAGGAGGGGGGCACGGTTGTTACGCTGAACAGGGCGTGCGAGTACGCGGTCAAGGAGCTGTGGGCTGGCGCCGAGCTGGCGACGGAGGGGCTGGACCAGAAGGAGCTGTACTGCCCCGGGAGCCTCCTCAGGGTCATAGTGGACGACTCCCACCCCGTGGGCTACGGTTTCAGCCGAGAGGAGGCCGTTATGTACCTGCACAGCCCCGCGTTCAAGGTGAAGGACGGCTGCGCCGTGGCGTGGTACCCCGAGGCGGACCCGCTGCTCAGCGGCTGGATACTGGGCGAGAAGCACCTCCGGGGCCTGGCGGCGGTGGCGGAGTGCCCCGCCGGCGACGGCTCCATACTTCTGCTGGGGTGCATGCCCCACTTCAGGAACCAGAACAGGGCGACCTTCAAGCTGCTGTTCAACAGCATCCTGTACGGGGCCGCCTGAGCCCTTCCTCAGCCGTAGGGGGTAGGGTACTCGCCGTGCCCCACCTCGACGCGCTCCACCTTGAAGACCACGGGCCGCTCCGAGTCCGGGCAGCTGTAGTACTTTATCTTGTCCATGTAGTCCCATGGCTCGGTGACCTCCCGGGTCATGGCGCTGGTGAGAGGCAATATGGCGCTGAACGCTGCGAGGCAGACGCTGTCAGTCTCCTCCAGCACCAGCCTACCGGGGTTACCAACGACGGTCATCCTGCCCCCGACGCGGTACATCTTGCATGGGCCCGAGACGTGGGTTGGCTCCCCGTCCAGGCTTTCAGGCTCGTTAACCTCTACGACGGTGAAAACTACTTTGTACATGGTTATTGGATGGGAGATCACAGCGTAAAAGGCATACGTATGGATGGAGACGCACATATTTCCGTAAAGTACCAAGCTGTAAATGTGTGGCTCGGCTGTGCCCCCGATCCCGGAGTCAGTGAGGGAGCCGTCAATGCCCGTCTCCTTGATTTTCCCCAGAAATCGAGGATCTCTGAACCCTATGAGGGAATAAAAGAGGTGAATTGTTAAAAAAGGGTGGTCATAGCCCGAACTTTTTAACGGTCTCTTCGAGGGTCTGCTCAAGTATCCCTAGGCCTTCGTCGATCTGGTCCTTGGTGATTATCAGCGCCGGCATCATCCTGAGGATGCTGGTGTTCCAGCTGGTGCCCAGAACCAGGCCGTTCTCCTTGACCCTGCCCGTGAAGAACTGCATGGGGTTCTTCTCCGGGTCTTTCTTGTCGTCGGCCGACAGCTCCTTGGGTATTAGGCTCTCCTTGGTTTCCCGGTTCTTGACGAGCTCGACGCCCATGAAGAGGCCGAGGCCGCGGACGTCGCCGATGATTGGCACCCGGTCCATCATGCCGTGGAGCTCGTCCATCATGTAGGCACCCATCTTGGCGGCGCGGTCCGCGAGCTTCTCCTTCTCGTAGAGGCCGATGACGGCGAGGGCTGTGGCGCAGGACACTGCGTGGCCGCTGTACGTGTAGCTGTGGGGGAACCCCTTCTCGTCGAAGTGGTCGGCCATCTTCTTGTTGATGACGCAGGCACCGAGGGGCACGTAGCCGCAGGTGATGCCCTTGGCGTAGGTCTCCACGTCGGGGACTATGTCCCAGTGCTCGTAGGCGAACATCTTGCCTGTGCGTGCGAACCCGGTCATGACCTCGTCGAAGATCATTAGTATCTTCTTCTCGTCACATATCTCACGTATCCGCTTCCAGTAGCCGTCCGGTGGCACGACCTGGCCTGCCCAGCTACAGATGGGCTCCGCCATGAACGCGGCGACGGTGTTCTCGCCTTCCTTCTCGATGGTGTACTTGAGGAAGTCGGCGCAGAAGAGGCCGCACTCGGGGTAAGTCTTCTTGTAGGGGCACCTGTAGCAGTAGGGGCTGGC
>CAYFYM010000170.1:0-14255 GCA_964347405.1 uncultured Candidatus Bathyarchaeia archaeon
AACTCGGAGGACAAGATAATGAACCTGTTCGTCGGCCTCGACATATACATGATTAGCCCGGTGAAGCCCAAGGTTCTACTGAAGGAGCTGAAGAGACGCAACAGGAGCTTCACCGCCAAGATCGTGGAGCTGACGAGCCGAGGCAAAAGGATACAGGAGCTGGGTTGATGCCCTTGATGCCCAGCCCCGAGATGAGGCCCGTGTTCGCCTCCACCGTCTTGAAGACCCATCCCGAAGACTATCTGGTGGTGAGCATAGACAGGGCGGAGGAGGAGAGAGCCCGCGCCGCGTTCATGGACCTGAAGCCGTGGAGCTCCGTCACCTACGACCATATGGAGGTCTCCGTTGTCCTCAACGAGTCTCAATGGGAGGAGTTCAGGGATGGGTTCACTGCCTACAGGGTGGAGGGCCCCTACACGTTGATCACCTTCGACGTGGTGCTGGACCTGTCGCTGGTGGGGTTCCTCAGCGTAGTCTCGTCTGTTCTGGCGGATGAGGGGGTGAGCATATACGCCCTCTCCACGTACCTGAGGGACCATATACTCGTGGGGAAGGCGGACGCCAGTAGGGCGGTGGCGGCGCTTGAGAGGCTCATAGACAGGTGCAGGGATTACTAGTTTATTGGTAACAACCTGTATTTTTGTGGACTGCCCCGTATAACCGTGACCTTCGATGCAGACGCGTATACAGTCCAAGACCCTGGCCTTCGCCGCCACAATGGCGGCCCTCGGGAACGCCCTCAGCTTCCTCTCGATCCAGCTGACGCCGCTGGTCCCAAGCATACCGCTAGGCCCCGTGACGGTGTCCCTCGCGCTGGACCTGAGCCACCTCTCCACCTTCATCGCCGCCCTATTCGGCGGCCCCGTCGTGGGCGGCCTAACCGGCCTACTGTCCGGGCTTGTGGCGGCTTTCGAGTTCGGGTTCAGCCAAGGAAACGTCGTGACGGGCATCGGCCTCCCGCTGGGCAAGGCCATGACGGGGGTCGCCGCCGGCTACGTCTTCAGGCGGCTATACGTGGAGGGCAACCCATTGCGAATGGTGGCGTCCACGGCCTTGTCTTACGTGCCGGAGGCGTTACTCACGCTGGCGCTGTTCAGGTACGTGCTGCCGGTGGTGGCGGGGCTGCCCGCCGGTTTGGCTACCGCCATAGCGATCCAGATAATCGTGAAGGCGTTCTTCGAGATGGTTCTCCTAGGGCTGGTAATGGTAGGGCTAACCAGTAACGCCGTTTTCAGCGACCTAGCGCGGAGGTACTTTGCCTAAAAGTTGTACATGATTCCATTCAACATCCCCGTGACCCGCTACCGGATAACGTCTTCCGCTAATTCTTCTGTTTGCCCCGTTTCTGGGTCATAATCTTGACTATGTCGCGGTGTCTCAGCGTGTAGTCCTTGGGGAGCCTCAGCCCAGTCCGGGCGTCTATGGCTAGGATGTAGTTTTCCGCGAGCCGCGTGTGAACGGTCTCGGCGAGGTCGAGGGGCGTGGCGTCGTGAGGCATTAGGTGGACGTCGGGGAGCACGTTGCCGTGGCCGTCGCTGTACTTGTCCTCGTCGCTGACAGGGTACACCATGTTTCGGCGGAGGAGCTTGAAGGTGATGGTGTTCAACGCCTGCTGGATGCCTGTGCGCATGTACTTGAACATGACCCGCTGCTCGATGTAGTCTATGGCATTCCTCTGCTCCAGGGTGAGCCTGTCCTCGTCAACGATGGTGAACTTCTCTTGACCGGGGGCGTACTTGATGAGGCCACTCTGGTCTGCACGGCGGAGGGCGAGCTCGGCCTCGGCGCTGCACGCCGCCACCAAGCCCTCGCTGTGGTAGTCGATGAGCTTCTCCAGGTTGTCCTCGGCGGTGGGCAGGTCCATCTTGTTGGCTATGAGCAGCGTCGGCTTCACTATGGGGAGGAGGCTGCCGCTGAACGCGAGCGTCTCCTCGGGCGTCCACCCGTTGAACGGCGTGTCAGTCAGCTCGGCGTCCGCGAGGGCCCTGGTGACGTCGGGGACCCTTGTCTTTATACCTGTGAGCGCCTTGGTGAGGCCCTCCTCCAGGCTGGACCTCTGGGCCTCACGCTCTATCTGCTGCCTGTTCCTGTCCACTATGTGGCTTATCCAGAGCTCCATCTCCATCTCGATGTCCATGAAGTCCTGGACGGGGTTGCCGCTGCCCGGCCTGCTGATGTTGCCCTCCTCGTCGACGCTGCCCGAAGCGTCCACCACGTGGATGAGGGCGTCCGCCTGCCCTATGGCCGAGAGGAACCTGTTGCCGAGGCCGCGGCCCCTCCAAGCGTCCTTGAGGAGCCCTGGCACGTCGATGATCCTGACCGGGATGTAGCGCCAGCCGTCTATGCAGGCGCTGTTGTTGGGTTTGTCCTCTACGTCGAGCTCCCTGCAGACGCAGGTGTCGCAGGCGTAGGCGGTGCCGGCTGTTGGCTCCTTGGTGGTGAAGGGGTAGTTGCTTATCTCGGCGTTGAGGAGGGTGGCCGCGTTGAATAGCGTGGTCTTGCCCACGTTGGTCTTGCCGACTATGGCGAATGTGAGCATGTTTTTCCTCACTGAAGGATGGGAGACATCGAATATGAGGGCATCGATTCGGGAGCTTAAGCTTCCTAGGTCCATTCGCTGATTCACGTATGGAACATCCCGTTATTGATAACATTTTTTTGTTAGGTAAAGATAATAAAACACTTAGAGACGCTCCTAACTGAGAGATGGTTGGTGAATACAGGCGGCTTGTAGCCTTGGCGGCTGTTTTTCTGGCGACGGTTACCTTGGCTTATGCCGCTCATCAAGTTTTGTTTACCCCTGAAGCGGCGCTGAGGATGGAGATGGGTCACCTGAGGGATCAGGGGGTGCCTGTGGAGCGGGTTTACCGTGACGACGATTTCGGCTGCATCGTCGTGGAGTTCATGGACATGGAGGACGAGTACGTCCAGCCTGTGAGGGAGATCGTGGGATACGGTCAGCCTGTCCTGTTCAGAGAGCTCGAGACGCCCGAAGTCCATATCGGTGAGCCGCCGTCTACTCCCTTGGAGGTATGCAGGGCGTACAACGCGTTGGAGGAGGGCCTGGGCCATCGAGTGATCAAGGAACCGGACTTCGTTGATGGGCTGCTACACCTGACGTTCATGGATGAATTGACCGAGAACGAGGTGGAGACCGTGACTGGGTTGGTTGGCGGCGGCGTCGCCATCGAGTTCCACGAGTGGAGGTGGAAGGACCGGATACTCGTGGGCGAGCCCACGTTCGAGACCGAGAAGCTGGAGGCTGCATTATCTAGTCTCGAGGGGCTGCCAGAGTCCATATGGGACGCGATTTGGGAGAACCCCCACATCGACAATAGGACGGGGATGCTAAAGATCAACCTGTACAAGCTCAGAAGCTACTCCGGGGTCATCGAAGTGGTGATTGATGCCGTGGGTGGGGAAACGCCCATCGCTTTTTTCCTGTACTCTCATGAGCCATACGGGGCTGAGACATTCACCTCGCCCATCGAGCTGGTCGAGGACTACGTCGGTTTGCTGAATCTCACAGACGTGGGATACGAGATTATAAGCTGGACCGAGGAGACCAACTGGGCGAACGAGAAGGCGGTGGCGTCCATACACTTCGTTGTAGATGGGGAACGCGTCTCATTTCAGGAGCTCAGATTGGAGATGCGTAACGGCACTTGGGAGACTAGAGGAGCAGGTAAGTGGGGCACACGTTCTCCTTCAAGCGACGTAAAGATCGTCGGATACATAGTCGACGTGGGCACGATTGGAAACAGGACTTGTATCTGCGGCGTTGACCCTGTGGTGAAGAACGCTGGGGAAGGCACGGCGTACATACAGGAGGTCGAGGTTGAAGTGGGGAACTCCACGTCAGTGATACGACAGTCCTACTCCACTTTGGGTAAAGGGTTATGGGACGGGTTGATAAAGGCGAGAAGCGTTGACTCAGTGGGGGCCGAGTACCTCACGGACACATGGATCACGGAAAATGGGCGCTTTACTAAGCTCCCCCTAAACCCCGTTAGGGGGAAGCCTTACATGATAACCATAACCTTGAAGGACGGAGAGGGAACCGTCCTGGCTTCGGAGACCTTTACCCATATTTTCTCGGAGGCTGTTGACCAGGAGACCTAGGGACTAGAATCATGGAGGGCTACTCCGGAGACCATCGTCTCTCTCAAAAGACTCTGTATCTATGTATTCGTTTCCATCGCTGGCTAGGTGACGGGATAGTCAACATGGTTCGAGGGTTCGATGAGCTGCTACATGTCTATACCGGGTCTCTTGTCCTGCTCGGCCCTTTGAACTACCCGTCTTATCCGCCTTGCCCGCGTCTCGGCCCTCTTCGCCTCGTTTATATAGTGGATGTACATGAACCGCGCCGAGTTCGGGAAAGCCATGAAGTTCCTGTGCGCCTCGGGCCTCGTCTCTAGTGCCTTCAACAGGTCGTCGGGCATGTCGGGGGCATCCCTGGAGGTGTACGCGTTCTCCCATCTGCCGTTCCGTTTTGCCTCCATCACCGCCTCGAGCCCCGCCTCGGCCATCCTACCTTCCTCCATGAGCCTCTCCGCCCGGTCCCGGTTTCTTAGGCTCCAGACGCTCCGCGGCCTCCGTGGGCTGAAGCGTTGAACAAACTCGTGTTCGTTGAGCCTCCTCATCTTGCTGTCTATCCAGCCGAAGCACATGGCCTCGTCCACCGCCTCCTCGTACCCGAGGCCCTCGTTGGGCGACGCCGCCTTCTGTATTATCACCCACGCCTCGTTCACAGCGTCGTGGTTCATACGCAGCCATCTTCGCCATTCCTCGCCGCCACGGAACCGTTTTGCCTCGGTGTCACCCATATTCGGAACCTGTTTTTACCTGTTTTCTCGGGTAATAAGTATTAATGATATAGAACAGATGTGCTAAAAAACGGTTTTTTCGGCTATTTTCAATGAATAATGTCTGAAACGATCGTTCCATGATGTTCTTTAGATACTGCCTGCGTGTGTTACTTGCTGGTGAAGAAATGGTGCCTAATCAAGTCACAGCGTCCAAGGACGCCGTCCTGTTCCCGGACGAGCTGGAGATCGTGGACGTCGTAGGTGAGAGGTTCGACGCGGGTAACTGGTTCAAATATATGTCCGACCGGCTGAAGGAAAAGCGTTCAGTATCCGAGGGTCTCGGCGACGTGAGAGACTCTGAAATTATCGAAAAGTAGTTTTTTCATGTTTTAACTTATTTCATAGTCCCCTGAACCGTTTCTATAGCTTGTAGGTGTCGGTGATTCATATACATACTCTGAATCACCTATCCACGATGTTCTTAAGACGCCCTGTAGGGTTTAACGGATCTGTCTGAAATGGATTCAAAAGAGATCAAGGCGTCCAAGGCCGCCGTCCTGTTCCCGGACGAGCTGGACATCGTGGACGTCGTGGGAGAGAGGTTCGACGCCGGTAACTGGTTCAAGTATGTTTCTGACCGGCTAAAGAAGGAGCACTCGGTCGCCGAGAGCCTCAAGAAGATGAGAGACACACGCATTCCCGAAAAGGAGAGGTAGGGTCCACCGTCTTCTCCGGGTTTAACCGGGTTTGCTCGACGCTGCCGTGCACACCCCACGTGTAATATGTTTCTGTGGCTCATATCTCATTAATATCAGGGCTTCAAGCATGTTGACTGTATGAAGCCTCGGCACCTGGCAGTCTTCACATTAGTGGTAGCCGCCGTCGGGTTCATTGCTCTCAGCTTCAACGCAAGAGATCATGACGGAGAGGCCCCCGTGTCGGCGGTGCCGGGGCCGCCGGAACTCGAATTGCCGTCGCCTTTTTCGTTGACTAACTTCGTTGAGCGCCACATGGGTGAGGAGATAAGCGTGACGGGTGACGTCTCTTCCAGGTACTTCAGTAACTGCACCCTGAAGCTGCGTGGCTTCAGCGACGTAAACGTCACCGGGTGAATGTTCGAGGACTCGCGGATACACGTCGTCGACTGCGTCAACGCCAGGGACGTTACGCTCGTCGGCAACGTGGTCCACGGGAACCGGGTGGGCGTGTCGGTTAGACCCTATGACGAGGAGGCGCTCATCCGCGAGTTCTCCCCGTTAAGTGAGGAAGACGCAGGCGTATCGAGTCTATCTGTCAGGGACAACGACGTCGAAGAGAACTTGGTCGACGGCTGGTACGTGGAAGAAGGTTGCAGGTTAGTCAATTTAACTGATTGATACAATGACGAAGGTGGTTATAACCTACCAAAGGCAAGCTGCACCCCTACTCAGGGTGCGTCTTCAACAGCCTCCGGGCTCTCCGGGTCCCGATCAACCTGAGCGCCTTCCTGGTTCTCCCAGCGTGCACGGGGTCTTCGATTGTTTCTTCTAGGAGGCTGTACGTCTCCTCTGAGCCTCCGATGCGCGCCAGGGCGTAGATTACGCTGGCCTGGGTGCGCTCATCGGCTTCCGGGTACAGCTCCATCAGGGACTCGACGGCCCTCCTTGACCCTATGTACCCTAGCGCGGATATGGCCGCGTCTCTCAGGAGGGGATCGCTGCCCTTGATCTTGACGAGTAGCCTGTTCACGGCTCCCTTTATTCCGTTGTCGCCGAGGGCCTCAGCCGCAGCGGCTCTCACGTGGCGGTTGTCGTCGTTGAGGGCTTTCTTGAGGCCCATGGTGGCTCCAGTCTTCCTGCTGATGAGCCCCAGGCTGTAGGCCGCCCACTGGCGCACCCTCCAGTCTTTGTCTCTTAACGCCTTTGACAGGTGTTTCACGGAGCCCGGTGCGTCCAGGAGGCCCATCGCTCTGGAGGCGTTTCTCCTAACCAGCGGGTCGGGGTCCTTGAGGGACTCCGCTAGGGTGTCCATGGTTGAAGGGTCACCGTACTCAGGGATCAGCCTTGTTATCGCTCTTCTCATTCTTACTTTTTCGTCGTCGATGTGAGCAAGCACTTTTTGCAGGGAGTCCATCTTCGCTAACGCCTTTGACGCGGTTTTTCTGATGGAGGCCCTCGAGGCCCCGAGCAGGGCTATTAGGGGCTCCACAGCGTCGGGGTGGTCGAGTTCACCGAGGACCCTGGCCGCGTTCTTCACACGGTTCAGGTCCTCCGACTCCAAGGCGGAGATAAGGGGCTTTACGGCTTTTTCCCCGGTTCCTATCAATTCCTCTCTGGCTTTTACGCGGATGGTGTTTTCGTCGTCACCGATTTTCGTTATTAACTCGTCGATGGGCTCCGTTGACGGCATTTTGGTGGTATGAATTGACGGTTTTTAATAAGAGTATTTTGATTTTCCCCGCTTATCGCGGTTTCGGGTCTTTTTTCAGGTTCGGAAAGAGCTGGATCCACCTGTTAAGCTATTTATTAGGCGGCTTCTGAGGGTCTACTTGGGGCGGGGCACGGCATCAACTACTGAGTCTCGGCTTCTTGAGAACATACGTCCCGTACTTACGCAAGCAAAATTCGGGAGTCCTCTTATGCTGTGAATCCTATTTCATCGTGTGGCCTGCTGTCTCACCTGCCAGCACGTATACAAGCTATACGAGAAGGAGCTGTACTTCTGCCTGGAACTACGTGACTACATTTGGCACGAGATCGACGAACCCGTAGACTGTGACAGATATCGACCAACCAAACCCCGAAGAGGTATCAGTTGATCCATGTGCTTGGTGGCTAGTCGAGGTCAAGCGGCTGCTCCACGTGGTGGAAGTACCTTATGAGGTGTTCCCCTTTCCCCGTGATCCTGTAGATTCTGGCGGAACGCCTGTCCCGGGACTCCGACACGTCTATCATCTCCACCAGGTCCTGGGTCTCCAGGGAGGATAGTATGCCCTTGAGTGACGTCCAAGATAGGTTGGCTCCATACATTATCCGGGTCGGTTTCTCTGTCCCGCTCTTGATGACGTTAAGCACCTCTAGGTATTGCTTGAGCCTGGAACGTCTTGGTTTCAAGCCAGCCAACACCGCTCCTATGTGATTGAATCTAAAAGTTGGTCGCTGTGAGGCAACGCCACGCACACGAAAGAGATGTCTTAGGATTTCCTAACGGATGCACGAGGAATATTTGATGCGCGTGTATGTTTTTGGGTTCATATATGTTTCATGCACGAACATTTCTCACGTCGGTACCTGCTGATCCTTGAACAGGATCACATCGCCTTTGTAGTGTTTCACGAGGTCTACAGCGACGAGGGCGCCTCTCATGTCGCTTGCCGTGAAGACTCTGTATTGTACCAGGTTCTCCGCTTCTGTCATTTCCCGGATCCGTTTGAGGTTGTCCAAGAACTTGGTGAGCGGCCTGTAACATGCTACGGCCCTTTATACGAGACGAGGAAAAGATAGGAGGCAGCAGGCACCGGGAGACCCGCCTGGACAGGTATCTCTGAAGAATGCATGGGCCTACATAAGCAGCGGACAAACATGAAATAATCATTAAATGATATCAGAAACGTCTTTTCTCGTCATTCTGAGGCGATTAGTTTATGCATCTTGTATCTCTGCACCTGTGTTTCCAGCTCTTGTCTCACTTTTCTGATCTCGTCTTCATGCGACTTAAGCTCCAGCAAATGATCCATGAGTGACTCGACGTTGATGTCAGTTATCACCTCTGAAGCAGACTCTTGTCGAGCCTTGAAGGTACACGCTACACGATAGGACTTAAAATTGTTTAACTCTCCCACCGCATCCTAGCCCCATGATTTCTACGTGGGCTTGTCTGTTAAATATGTTGAGGAGCACGCATAGAAACCCTCGATATCGATTACGAATGAATTTATGGCTGAAATATTCTTAATAAAAAAATTCATAATCGTGCCCATAGGCGACGCCTCCAAACCAGGGTGTAATGAGACCAATTATAGAGAATAAGAAACCTGGCACTTAGATGCTTGGTTAGGTGTCTATTATTATATCAAAATGCGTGTGCGCGAATGTAATCTCTTCCCTAGAATTAGATCTCTAATGTATTTATGGCCTCGTTCGCTGCGTCTATCAACAACGCGTCCACTGATGTCTTCTCTTCCTGCTCCTTCCCAAGTTCCTCTAGGCACCTAGGGCAAACGAGCTTTTTCTTGAACCCATGTGGATGGCTCTCAACGTACCCATGAATGGGGCACTTGAAGACATAGATGGGTAGTGACTCCTTCCAGCCTGGCTCGATCCTGTCTTCGAGATAGACATAGCCTCTCAGATTTAGCTTCAACCGGTTGATGAGGCTTTTCCGGGAATCCATCAGCTAGTAGGCGATTTCATATTTAATAATCTTGAAGGATATCTGATCTATATCTGTTTAGTAAATAGATTCAAGCATTTAGAGAATGTCTAGTTTTCCTTTGAATGCTTTCTTAAGATATTATTTTATTCCCCACACACACTTTCAGTTAGAAGTTTAGAAACTAGAGACACAAGCGTATCCATATCTAGACCCAAGTATGTGGTGCTATAATTTTATCAAGGAAACAGTAATTTCACAATAGAAGGAAGATTTTATATAAACATCAAGATTAAGATTTGATGCTACTCGTCTTTACTCAATAAGTGGATAGTTAATTAGAGGAAAATAAAATTTTGTTCATTGTTAAATGGTTTACCTTTTTCTGGTATAGAGTGCTGCTGCCGCGAACATGGTGAGTGTTGTACCCAATACTCCCCAAGGGGTCTCGGGGATGACGAAGTCCGGCGTATTCCAGCAAAAGGTGACATGGCTGATTCCTTTCTCTGACGGTGCATATAGATCGGTGTCTGAGTAGGCTGGAGGGTCGTATTCGAAGACGTAGGCACCTGTGTCACCCTTGACGATCACTGCATCGATGGGGTGGGTAGATTCCCAGTCAAACAATACTATCTCTTCCTCATCATATACGACGTTTGAGATAGTAATATAGAAATCAAACCCGCCTACTGTAACATGATGAGTTCCAGTTGGATCTGTACTGTCCCACTCATCGATCTTGTAGCCATAATTGTAACCAATGCTGTTGGCTTCAGCCATTCCGTTTCCTGATGTCCAAGGGTCAACTAGATAAGGGGTCACTGAGGCTGCGCTCGTGAAAGTTATGAGGTTCATGCTCGCCATTAGCGCTGCCATTATCAGTAATGCCTTGACCTTTCTATTCATAGCATTATCACAAGTTATCAGGAAATGGATTATATATATAGATTTCTAGTACTTTTTAGTTAAACTCTGAGATAATATATGTTAAACATATGTTATATAATCGTATTCATGGGTCTGAAAAGCAGCCATCGTAATCCGAAAAACCCCATTCTTGTTACGTTGGAAACGCGGGCATTCCGCCTAGTAATCATTTCTCCATTGAACCATGATTACCAGGAGTATCCATTTCTAGGCTACAGTCTGTGTAGGGGATAAAGTTTGACACAAAATCCTGATTCTCTTTAAACACATACAAAATTACACGTATATACATCGTATTAAATGAAATTGCATATGTATTAATTTTAAGGGTGTATATTAATTATATAGGGAATATTAAGTGGTTACGTTATGAATATCGTTCTAAGAGATTATATGCCCGGAGACGAGGGGCAGATCGTCCCCTAACTTGTACGAACCTTCGATGAGTGGCAGACTAGGAAGGGTAAAGCTCTCCAATATTGGAGATGGCAGCACTCGAATCAGCCTCAACTATCGAAGAAAATTTCAGTGGCAGTCGATGGCCATGATGTCATTGGATTTTAATAAATTTTGGTCCCACAAACACATTTTGGCTGAAGATTTAGACACTGGAGGTATCCATAGATTGGTTTGTAAAGTATGAACTTACACTTTCACGTCTTTTATACTATGGTGGATAAAACGTAATACGTATTAAAGCACAAATAGGTCTGAGTATGTTACATGTATCTTGTCTGCTGGACTATTTTTTATTGCTTGAATCTCTCCTTTATCGATAGATGGTGGGTTATAATTAATTTGGATTGGTTCCATCCTGTTAACGAAGCCATTCTTCATCAGGAGATTCTGATACGAATGCCCATATGTTATTAGGCATTCGATGACATTAACGCGTTGCTCGCTAAGGTTTTTCAGTGTGTAACCAATCAATGCATCAGCGACATCGAGACGACCCGGTAATGCAACAAGATCTATGATGTATGATCTTGGGTATTCCGGTAACTGTTCATCAATCTTATACACTATGTATCCTAACGCTTCTCCTTCACATTCAGCCATGAAAACATTATAGGCCTGCGATTCGTCGCCAAAATATCGCCAGTTAAGATACGTGGAATTTCTCTTTAACATAAAGTTATGATGATACGAGACTTTCCGCCATAGAGTGTCTGCATTCTCGTCAAAGCGTGCTATTCGTTTTATATTAAAATCATAGCTCCTTTCTCTTTCAGATTTATGCGTGATATAGTTAATGAGTTTTAACGCTTTATAACCTAGCTTCATTAGCAAGGAATTTTTGACAGAACGATGTTTCAGGTGGCTATCTACGTTGTTTATTCTGATGAATTTGCCGATGAGGTAAGGGAATTGATATAGCGGTAATCTATCACTTACTTGTTTTTTTATGTAGGCATCTACAATTGGGTTTGTTGTATATCCATACTCCATGCTTTCTTCGCTGCGTGCATTTTCCCTCATTTTGTAGAGTTGGGCATAGAGACCTTTGCGTCTGTGGTCAGGATGTGTGCCAACATCGGTTCCATAGAACGCCTTTACTATATTATTCCCTATTTTTAGTTCGATAATAAGGTCATGGCAAACAGATACGATCTCCCCGTTTTTTTCCGCGATAACTATATTACTTGATCTAACAGGGTTTTCAAGATACATCCATCTCCAATGATCTAAAGCAAGTTTATCCTTGGTTCTCCATTCCTCAAACACTAGTTGTAAAAGTTGGACTATTTTTTCCTCGTCTCCGTTCCGATACGCCCTAAAAACATATCCTTGACTCAATACTCACATCTCAACCTCATGCTAATTAACATGTAAAACTTCGCAGTTACTCTCTTATACACCTTGTTAACTTTCTAATCGAGCCTCCAAACCCGTTGCTAGAAAAGGACCATAGAAATTCCTTATATAACAACGTGATAAGCTATACACACAAAGGATTAAAACTTTGTTTCCTTTCATCTCCTTCAGATACAACATAGAAATGAAGCGATTTTTGTGATCTTTACTTTGTTAAAATATGCTTGAATGGATGATGCTGTTCATGCGTTGTAATGCATTTAAAATCGTTATGCATGCGATCAGCAAGAAAATCCATCCTATGTGGCTTGTGTATATATTGAAGCCGTTTATTACGGCAATTGTGTCCGCGTAGAAGAAATCAATAATAGCGAACTTGAAGCTGAGGATAAGCGGAATAATTATTGATAAAAAGTTTTGTTCGATGCCTCTCTTTTTCTTTCCTAGCGATTTGATTTCTTGAAGTTTTTGTAACCACGACTCTCTGAAACGTATTAGCTCTTCTGGTTCCCTACCGGCGAGGATTTCGTTTTTTACTTTGCGTTCCATCTCGTGGTTCGCCTTGATCATCTCCTGTTTAATGTTCTCCTCCGAGGAATTGAACTTGAAATCCATTCTGTTGTAAGTGAGGTAGCTGCTCATGCAAACCACATTCAGTGTGATTAATAACATGAAGGCTCTAATCATGCATGTTAATCAGTAGTCTGGGGTTAGAAAATGGTTTGTGAGTAGCTATATTCTGTTACAGCTGTGACCCCATGCCTATTTCACATAAAAATCCGAGTATGTTAAATGGATGCTATTCACGTCTATCTTTTCAATAGACGGATGAGTTTCGCCTATTTTACTGGGGATTTTGTATACGCAGTATAAAGAGTCTCCTCTATCGATGAAGCCCAACGACTCTAATATGTTGCTCATTCGAGAACCCTTGACGGCTAAAGCATTCACAGCGTTGATATCGTTGTCCTCTAACCACGCCAATGCCTCTCGAAGAAGCATTTTCTCGATTTGTGCATCTCCTATCGTCAGGCAATCGACAATATTCCCCATTGGATAATCAGGGGTTTCGTGATCAATGCTTGCTACAACATATCCACAGTATTTGTTTTTTTCGTGAGCTGAATATATTTTATAATCCCCTGAACGAGGATCAGAAAACCTCCAATCGAGGTAAGCTCGGTTTTTCCATGCAATGAACTGGTATTTTGATTGAATTTTTCCCCATAACGATTCGGCTTCGCTGAAATCCCGATTTTCATGAACCATTACATTGCGAGTAGTGGTGTTTGAACCCGTGAAAGTTGATTTCATTTTTGACACAAATTTTGTAATATTGTATCCTTGTTTTTTGATCCAAGGATTGTCTACATTTTTCCTGTCTAGGTGGAGATCAACGTCTCGGACAAATAGGTACCTGTTTACGTCGACTGGGAATAAATAGTTTGGATCGTCTCCTTCCTGACGTTTTCTAATATCTCGATCGATCAATATTTTATTGGTGGAGTATCCATATTGAAAACCAAAGCCGACTCTATGCGACTTGCGGAAATCTGACATCCTGTTGTGTATTCCTCTGCGTCGATGCTTCGGATGAACAGCAACATCCATTCCGTAGAGCGTCTTCATAATTTCGTTTCCTACTTTGGCATGGAAATGTAAGTCGTGGGATACGCCTACAATCTCGTCGTCTTTTACTGCAACGGCAACGTTACAGGGACCCAGCGGATTATCTTGATACATCCATCTCCAATGTGCCAACGCGTTTTTTCCTCTGGCACGCCACTCGGAAAAAACCATAGAGAGAAGATCAACTATCTCTTCCTCCTCGCCAGATACATAGAGCCGTATATTATACTCCTCTGAGGTATCCATTGATATCAAATACTTACATGTACACATTAAAGAATAGTGGAAAAACGATTCTTTAACTGAGATAAGGCGGTTAAAGAAGATCAATTAGTATTGTTGCGTAAACGAGAATAATCAGAACGGTATAGATGGGCAAAGGGATGTATTCATAAAAAGTCGATGAACGGCATATCATTAAGACATATACATCATTTGATATAGCTCGAATTCAAGGAATTATGACGGATTGCATGCTTAATTTGATGTGTTTTTCCTAATGATTTTAAAACTTGCTTGCTAAGAATATATGATGAATTTAATTGCAAGACTATACGAGCCAGGAGACGAAAAACAGCTTGTAGAACTATTAGAGACGTGTTTTCCTGGCTGGCCAGAAAGAGATCTAGATCACGCCAAAGAAGATTATTGGAGATGGAAATATGGAGACAACCCCAAGGGCATAAATTTCAACTCTGTCGTGTTATCAGGTGAAAGGATTGT
>CAYFYM010000171.1:0-16672 GCA_964347405.1 uncultured Candidatus Bathyarchaeia archaeon
ACGAGGAGGGTTGCCCTCTTGGGTCCTCGACAGACGGGCATTCCGTGACTGTAGACAGCCTGGGCGCATCCGAACTCCGGTTCACGTACCTTACGCACAACCTAACTTTTTTCGATGGCGCAATCTGGTCTGTGAACGTCACTTCCCCGGTAGAAACATCCATAGTGCTACCTAAGAGGGCGGCGTTCTTCGACATGAACACGATCCCCTTAAACCTAGGCACGATAGGTGAGAAACAATACTTCCAGTTTGAACAGGGGGAGATAGCCATCTTCTACATCTTAGGGCTACCCCAACTCGATGAGGAGGCGGAGAACTCCATAATGAAAGCCGAGTCGTTTATTTCCGTGAAAGAGGCTGAAGGCTACATTTTGACTGGGGCGAGAGAGCTTCTTAGCCAGGCCCAAGATCTCTATGGCCAGGGGCAGTATCTCGAAGCTAAAAACAACGCGGACGATGTGCTCGGGATAGCCGTAAGCATCCAGGAAAACGCGAACGCTGCGTTAGTGGAGATGGAAAAAGCCGAAAAAGCCGTCAGCGAAGCCGAGGCGGAAGGCAGGACAAGCAACCTTAGTGAATCAAAACTAAATCTCAATAATAGTAGGGATTACTTTAGCGAGGGAAAGTATCAGCAAGCCAAGATAGCCGCCCAGCACGCTTACGAGCTCGCAATCTCAGCCAAAGAAATCAACGAGTTCACGATATCATACATTGCCATCATAGTCTTGGTAACGGTCTTGGCCATCAGGTTCTATTTAAAAAGGAAGTAGTTTTGACCAATGGATCAGTGGCTTCATTATAGTATGTATCACAGATACAGATTCTAAGTATATATTCAATAAATTGATATTTAGTAAATTTATGATGTTTTTTATTCCATTTTTTCGCTTGAAAAAAGGTATAAATAGTAGTAATGTGGTGTTTTTAGTGAATTCAGTGCATGATATTGGGTAGAACATCCCAAATCGTTCCACAGCGTTCTTCTAATAATAGAAATATATCTAAATGTACAAGTACACCGGCGATGAGGAATAGAATAATCGCCATAGTTCTATTACTGCTACTAGCAGTTGCTCCGTGTGCACAGGTTGCGTATGCTGACACCGCGGCAACGGAAGCATTTCACGATGGCGATAGAGACAACAATAACGACTCGAACGACAAAGTCTATCAAGAGATTAAAGCCGCGGCAGAGGCGAGAAGAGACGAACTTCTATACCTCCTGGAGCTAGAGCTCCCACAAGGCATCATGGAAAAACTTGAGGAAGCTCTGTACACCATGGAGGCCGCTGAGGAGACGGAGGACACTCAAAAGGCCACCGAACAGTACCTCTACGCCTTGAAATTATTCAGGATCACCTGGAAAAAATACATCAACGATAAACCAGAGGCGGTAGAGGAGAGCTTCAAAAAGATAGACGAGATCGATAAACCAAAGCCCAAAGATACGACGCCTCCGGGGGATCTTGAAGAGGAAATCAATGTTGTAAAGGAGAAGCGCCTAGTCAAGATCCAAGAGAAGTTTAAAGAGAAAATCGTCAAAGTCAGTGAACACATCGACGAGCTAAAAGACTACTTGTCCAAGGAAGACTCGAAGGTAGTGGAGAAGGCCATAGAGAACGAGGAAAAGAAACTTGAGAAAATAATGGACAAGGTCAGTAAAGGTGAATACGACGACGCCATCGACGAACTCATCGATACAGAGTTTGAGATAGAGGACGACGTTGATGAGATGGAGGACAAGGAAGCGGCCGAGACTCTAAAGACCGTTGAGAAAATCCAGTCCCAGGTCTTGAAGACTGAGGAGAAGAAAAAGAAGAAGGCCGAGAAAGGGGAGGACACCTCGGAAGAAGACGATACCATAAACAAGTTCTTTAAAGAAATCGATAAAATAAAGTTCGAGTTTAAGCAGAAGTCGCAGTCTAGGTTAGAGAGATCTAGGAAGCCAGACAGAGATAATAGGCGTGATATAGATGACGACCACGATGACTGGAATAATGTAGTCGATAAGATAACTGAGGATGAGGAAGAGCCCGAAGAGGAAGAGGAGCCCGAAGAGGAACCCGAAGAAGAGCCCGAGGAAGAGCCTGAAGAAGAACCAGTAGAAGAGGAGCCCGAAGAGGAAATCGAATAGACGGAATAATTTTATAACGACCGGGAAGAAATAGCAGAATATAAAAAAATTTTATAATAAATAGCATACAATAAATCGCTTCAACAGAGTTCAAACACCATATTAGTTTTATATTATTATCACAGTTAACCTGATGTAATGGTTCCCGACGAGAACTCAGGATACATTCTACGAGTAAGCACAGACGAGTGGGTCGAACAGATCTTCGAGATTAAAAAATACTACTCAGGGATCATGAGGAACTGGAAACGGGGCACACCCATACTACTCGCAAAGAAGACGGACGTAGGCGACAGCTTCCTCGGATACGGAATCACGGACAAGGTAGAGATGCTCTGGGAGATGACCCCAGAGGAAGAAGACTACTGCAGGGAGAACAACTGGAGATGCGCCCTCACGTTTAAACCCCTGATACGCTTCAACAAACCATACCCGATAAAAGAGACGTTTCTAGCAGACGACCCACGCAAGGGAAGCTTCCTACACGGCGCCTTGCTTGTGGAGGGGAAGGTGGACGAGATACTCGAGCAGGCGGAGGACTATCAGGGATAACAACAATATTATTCATCGATCACTAAAGACCCGGCAATGGGGTATATCGCTGCGGCTCTAGACAGAAAGGGGCAGGACGTAACCGACCTACTGAGGAGGATGCTTAGAGCCATAGGAGGCCCTACGCCCCCTTCATTTGGGGTCTCCTCCCCAGAGAATGGCGAGTTCTTTGACGGTTCACTTGATTTTATCCCGAACATGGGTTCGTCTCTAATAGCATTCAAGTCCTCAAGTCTTGCAGCTCATCCGCGGCAGCCTATATTACAGCGATCCGGGGTCCTAGTTTTCGATGGTTTGATATTCAACACCGTCGAGCCGGACATCATCTACGTTGCCGAGTTATTGAGAGACGGTGCAGCTGAAGGACTGCGTAATATGGTCTCAGAGGGCGGCGGCGCGTTTTCAGCCGCCGCGGTAGACGAGGACAGGGTTTTCCTGGCGAGAGACGTCGTGGGCACGGTTCCACTGTACTATGGTGGCGACGACGGGGTCTTTGCCGCCGCCTCAAACATGAAGGCGTTGATGGCCATAGGGGTAGAGCCTGCACCAGTCAAGCCTGGGACGGTGATGGAGCTTACTAGACGAGGCTGCGAGACTCTTGAAGTGAAGAAGATCAGTCAGCCAAGTCAGGCCGGGCAGTCTGAGAGACAGTGCATCGAGACGCTTCATAGGCTGCTCTCCGAGGTGTCCGAGGACGTCGTGAGGAAAACGCGTGGAGGAGCAGTCGCCTTCTCAGGGGGCATCGACAGCACGTTAGCCGCACACTACCTGAAAGAGGCGGGCGGCGATATAGAGCTCGTCTGCGTTGGCGTAGGGGACCAAGTAGAGTACAGGGAGGCGCGGAAATCAGCGGAAGCCCTAGACCTGGATTTGAACATTCACCCCTTCACCAAGGACGAGCTAGAGGCCAGCCTCGGCGAAGTAATTCTAAGCGTAGAGGACCATAACCCAATGAAGATAGGCGTCGCGGCTCCCCTGTACTTCGCGGCACGGCAAGCCGTGGAGGATGGACACGCCACAGTCTTCTCGGGTAACGGCAGCGACGAGCTCTTCGGCGGCTATCACAAGTACATGACTCAATGGCTGAGGGAGGGAGAGAAGGTGAGGGACAGCATGTACAGGGACGTGTTGGAGTCCTGGAGGAACAACTACGACAGAGACTCCAAGACCTGTAAAGACCTAGGCGCCCGGCTCGTGCTACCCTTCGCGGACGCCAGGATAATCGAGTTCGGGCTGGGGGTGCCGATAAACTATAAACTCCCTTCAAGCAGCGATGAGCCTAGGAAGATCATCCTCAGGAAACTTGCCAAGAAGCTCGGTTTCCCAGCTGAGGTAAGTGATAGGCCGAAGAAGGCTGCACAGTACTCAACGGGGGTCCATAAGGCATTGGCTAGGATAGCTAAGGGCAGAGGCATGAGCCTGCCAGAGTATCTGAGAAGAAGACACGAGGAGCTGTTCAGCGATATACTCCAAGGCTAGCGCCGTGCTGGAGACACTGGTCGACGCATACCCGAACATGTTGGAGAATCCTCCGAGAAGCGATCCATTCCGTACACTCATCGGATGCATCCTTTCCCACCGTACAAGAGACAGCAACTCCGAGAAGGCCGCTGAGACGCTCTTCTCACATGCATCGACGCCAAGCGACGTCATGAAGCTTCAACGCGAGGAACTCCGTGATCTCATACGTTGCTCGGGGTTCTACCGTCAGAAAGCCAACTACATCAGGGAAACCTGCAGGGCGTTGATGGAACGCCATGACGGCGTCGTGCCAAACGAAAAGGAGGCGCTCCTAGAGCTCCCAGGTGTGGGCCCTAAAACGGCGGACATAGTGCTATCACACTGCTTCGGGGAGGATGCGATACCAGTCGATGTCCATGTATCCAGGGTCTCGAGGCGGCTTGGGCTTGCGCCGATGGAAGCAGGCCCTGAGGAAGTCCAGGGTTCGCTTCACAGGCTCATACCACCGGATAAATACCTGTTCTACGATCGCTCGATGGTCCGCTTGGGGAAAGAATATTGTAGGAAGTCGAATCCCCTCTGCGGTGAATGCCCTCTCAGGGATTGCTGTGATCACAGTAAGAGCCTAGCATAGTGTTATGACGCCCTTGGCTAGGTCGTCGCAGAACTCTGCGAGGTGTTCGAACTCGTACCCTATTATCTCCTCTATCTGGGGCGTCAGCGTCTTGAGTTTCGCGTCTTCCTCGGGGACTATCTGGGCCGACACCACGGTGGGGTCGTTTATGGGGCGACCGATCCTGCTCAGAAGCCATACGTAGGTCTCCTTTACGCCAGGCACGTCGGCTATTATCCTGTCGGCTATCCTGTAGCACAGTGCGTTGTATATCTTGCCGACGTGGCTCACCGGGTTCTTGCCCGCGGCGGCCTCGCTGCTCATGGGCCGGTTCAGCGGTATGACGCCGACGACGTTGTTGCCTCGCCCCACCTGTCCGCTGTCCCCCGCCTCCGCGCTCGTGCCTGTTACAGTGAGGTAGAGGCCGTCTATGCCGCGCCCCTTTACGTCCAGGGCGTTGAAGTCTATGGTCACCTCGTCGAAGACATGCCTCTCATTGATGAACTCTGTGACGGCGTCGTACACCTCGCCTCGCTTCCTGAAGTAGTCGCCCTCGCTCTGGATGAACCTGTCGACGAACGCCATGGCGACTGTGATGTTCAGGTCGTTCTTCTTTCTGAGCCCCATGAGCTTGATGTCCTCCCCGGACTCGGGGTGGCTTCTCTTGAACGCCTTCGAGTTCAGGTGGTTCTCAAGCTCCATGATGATCTTCTCGGTCCTCGTGAACGGCGCGTATCCTACGGCCGCCGAGGTGTCGTTGGCGCCGAGGAACTCTCCCTTCCTCTCGAAGATGTCCTGCAGAGCTATGGACCCTGGCTTTATCTGGCTCTGGTACCTCACGTGCTCCTCGGGGTCAACGAAGCGCAGATTCCCCCTCAGCCAGTTCTTGGCGCTTCTCTCGGCGATCTCGTCAACCGGTATCTCCTCGTCGCCGACCTTGAACGTGGCTCGGTCGCCGAAGACGAAGAGCATGGGCTCGACCACCTCGCCGCCCCCGAAGCTGGGGGAAGCAACCCCCGCGGCTAGGAGGCTCTTGTCTACGTTGTGGTGCAGGACCACATCGAATTTCTTAATGTACTCCTTTGAGAGCTCTATGGAGATCTGGTTCATGACCGAGTCGCACATGGTGTCTGGGTGCCCCAGCCCCTTCCTCTCACATATCTCAAGGGGTTGATCCTCCAGAGCCACCCGGCCCAACCTGTTGATAAATACATTTTTCAAGTTATTCACCGAATCTGAAAGACTTTGTTGAAGAAGATATCTTCCTCAAATTTATAACGATTTTTATAATCATAAATTTGTAAGGTGACAATGATTTTTATATATGAGGAAATAAAATGACTTTAAAGCATAAACATATTATTTTTGGAATATCTTTCAGCCTACGCTAAACCCCATAGGAATAGATATGCAGGTTAAAACCAGTTACGTGGCGGGTCAAAGAGTAAAATTCTACAACAAAACCCAAGACATCCCTATCTATGTATTGTGGCATGACAAAAGGATACTGGGAGACGATGGGTCCATTTGTGTTAGAAGCCAGAGAAAAAATACCTTCCCCCTACTATATGTCTGAAACAGAGTATCTATACAAAGAACTAGTAAAATACCTCAAAGAAAACCCCAACATACATAGATAACTTCATATGAATCATAGCAGGATTCAGCTGCGCGCGCACGTGCGTAAAAAAGGGGAGAGTAGATTAGTTTGATGCTGCATTAAACAAGAGCTGGGAAGGGTGGGTTGTATAATTGTGTTGATACATCCCAGTAGTAGATACTGTATCCTACAAGCCATGCATTCATTGAACTATCCCACTGGGCATAAGGCAGAATATCAGTTACACCAGTATCCTGTTGCGGCCTCTGAATGTATATGTGCTGATATGCAACGCCGTGAACAAAAGTAGATTCTCCAGGCGCGGCTCCTCCAAAATCAAGATAACCTCTGAAATAGTTTACAACTGTATAGTCTCCATATAGCGGAGTATAAACATATTTTACTTGTCCAGCTTTTTCAACCCAGGTTTCAGTTAATCTATCATAGATGTATACTGTTTTCTCGCTTCGCTCATGTTCTACATATGGTTGGTATGTCCATTCTGTGTGAAGTGCGTTTCCTGTTAATGTGTATTCACTTGTGACCCATACATTTTGATAGTGATATGACCATGATCCGTAAGGTTGGTTGGCTCTCCATTGAAATTGTGCTTGGTAGTGTGAGAAAGTCACTAATTCTGTATCAGCTAATACTGTTGGGATAAGACAGAGTGCTAGAATTATTGTTGAGAATATGATCTTGTTTCTCATAATTTACACCTATATGTAAAGGTAAAAAAAATTATTGTGGTTTTATATTTAAAGTTTATGTTTACATTTGTATAACAGAATTTTCCTGCTAATTATGCATTGGAGCGCACGCAGGCTGTCTGCATGTTTGGATCATATGAGGTATTTTTAAATACATAATAATATAAAAATAAAAACATGTATTTCGCAAATGAACATCCAGACTCTAGCACCCGATTCCTTCAACCTACGATGTTTGAACCTTATTGATATCATTCCAACGCGCGCGCGGAAGGTCTTTCAATTAAGCATATGGAGCATTATCTCGATATTTTTAGTAACCGCCAGTATAATATTCATTGTATTTTTACCTAAAATCGATTTAATAAACGGGATACTGTAGAGAGTCTTCCTCATTCTAGCTCTCTATTTCTAAACTCATTATTCCCCTTTGCGTGTGTTTAGATTGAGGGTTAGTTTGAATCATTTGTACGCTTACGCTAAAAAAATGTTCAGGAAAATTTTGCATGGACCAAAGAGCTTATGAAATAGAGTTCTAAAACTGTAAAACCATGGACTTCTGGAAAAACATGAACACTGTGAAACTAAGATCCATGCAAAAACAAAGTGCATAACTCATACCGACTAGGAGAAAAGAATAATAACGTTACAACCTGATATGTATGACTGAGGGTAGATATGGACGATAAAAGCCTTGGCTACACCATCATGGGCGTCACCATCATCGTAATGTTAGTTTACTTCGTGTGGGCGTTCCCCGGGCTCTTCGGGACGCTATTCACCTGGCTTGGGCCATACAGCGAGTGGGCGTTCAAGCTGCCTGTAATCGCCGCGGTGTATATGATCCTGTTCATTATAATGTGGATCGGCTACACCATGGCTACAACGCCGCCGCCCGTTCCTCTGGATACGCCCCTGGATCTGGACAACGAGTTCGATCTGGATGACGAAGAAGAGAAAGAAGAAGACGAAGAATAGCCACGTTATATTAAATACAGATCGATGATCTTGAATATTTTTGTTAATTACATGTAACTTATATCCATAGTATTAGATATTTATTATAACGATAGGCATTGAGGCATTTCAATACTATGTTAAAACACACCATAATCAAGAGGCATATTAATGTATTTATATTAAAAAACCGTGCACAACCCATAGACGCCCGCATATATCACATATAGGCGGGTAGCCCATTTTGAAGACGGCGTGGCCAGATGATCAACCATTACTATGGCTCATCCCAGCTTCAGCGGTCTCGTTTTTCACGTTGATTGGATTAGTAAACTTATTCCTGAAAATACTTCCAGCGAGGCTAGCTACCATAATGATGCTGCTGTGTTCCGCCTTGATCGGAACCACGATATCGGCCTATATCACCGAGCTCAACAGAGGCAGAGAGAAGATAGTCGAATACACCATGTGGGCTACCCTCATACTAGGCGCAATCATATTCTACATAGCTGAAGGGCTCCTGAGAGGCACCTATGGTTCTGGGGTACAAACTGCACAGATGCCCGTAATAGGAAACACGTTGTCGGCTCTAACATTAACCATAGTGCCGGCGCTGGTCACCGGCTCCATATGCGGAGGCGTGGCTTGTCTCATACCCGAGATAGTTCAGGAGCAGCTGCCGCCTAACCCTAAGGCGTTGCCCAAGATAACCCCCAACAAGTGGCCGGGCTACGAGAAGCATTGCCTCAAGTGTAGGAACGTCATGCCGTTTGACTCCATCTACTGTTCTTTCTGTGGGGCTACATTGAGGCGGGAAAGGGCGCCCGAGGTGAAGTTTTGCAGGTACTGTGGGAACAGGATGCACTTCATCGGTGAGTTCTGCCCGGACTGCGGCAGGGAGATAAACCTGATATCGAAGCCTAAGGTCTACGTCTCTGAGTGACTAGCGGATCAACATGTCTACGCGCACCTTGTAGACGCGGGGGCTGTACAGTGACACCTTCTCGCCTCCGATGAACTCGGCTCGCCTCCCAGCCTCTGCGGCCGCCTCGACGACGAGCCTCTGGGCCTCGTCGTATGGATCGTCTTCGGGCGCCCAATGGTAGAAGTGGAGCACCCCGCCGGGCTTGACCATGGGTAGAGCGACGGCTAGAAACATGTGGGCTCCCTTGGGCAGAGGCATCAGGACGCGGTCGAACAACTTGTCGAGAGAGGGGCATATGTCGCGTACATCGCCCAAAACGGGTTTAACGCGGTCAGATACCTTGTTTAGCTTGACGTTCTCGACGGCGTAACGATGGGCTTCAGGGTTGATCTCGACGGCCGTCACCGTTACGCCTGGATGCTTCTTGGCGACGCAGATTGCGATGGGGGAGACCCCGCTGAACATCACAAGTATGTCTTCACCGGGTTGCACCATCTCTACGATGCGCTCCCTCTCCGTGCTTTCCCTCGTCGAGAAATACGTTAGCTGAGGGTCGAGTTTGAACCTGCATCCAGACTCCTTGTGGATCACCTCGGTGTCAGGGTCCCCTGCGATTAGCCTCAGCGACCTCAGCCGGTACTCGCCTTCCCGCCCCGAGTCCTTGCTCAGAACGCTCCTGACGTTCCCGTGGACAGCCTGTATGGCCGCTGCTATCTCTTTCTCATATGATTCAAGTTCTTCCGGGATCTCTATTACGGCCACCGCCCCACTTCTGGAGCCCAATATATCGAACGAGCTGGGCGTGCTCGAAAGGAGATCCTCTGGAACTTTCCCCTTTAGATGTTGTCTAATGGTGTTACTCAAGCCCTCTCAGCTTCACGTTAGAAGATAGACCTCTCACCAATCTTCCTGGCTAGTTTTCCCTTAGGCTTTATCTCGTCTCTAAGGATGTCCTCTGGCCTCAGATCATCCCTCGTCTTTCTTTTAACTCTCAGACCGCACACTCCGTTGTCAAGCAGTTGGCGTTTACCACACATGGCGTATGTACAGCCCTTCGGGTCGCATGGTTCGCTGGTCCAGTTGCACCAAGCGGTCTTCCCTCGGAAGGTTAGAGCCCTTTTAGTGCACTTGAATTCCCTGCATTTTGAGTAACACAGTTTAGATTCCGACAAAATGCTAGACTCCTAAAAAGCTATTACCGGTTCTTGTTATCGTATCTAGTAGTTCAATTTAAACTTTATTGAAACCATTACACATCATTTCTTGGTTTCGGTGCGTTAAAAAGAAGGAAATAATGAAACATTTTCTAAAAACATCAAAGAAAACGTTACAGATCGCTGTTTTTACGGTTTTATATAAACTTGATTGCTATACCAGAAAACTTTATAGTCTAGATAAGCTGGAACAGCCAGCCAAACACACCTAGGATGTATCGTTGGTGATGGATAGGGGACGAATACTTGTCGTCGACGACGACGATATGATACTCGAGTCGCTGGTCAGCATACTAGAGAGCGAGGGCTACATAGCATCCACAGCGAGAACAGGCTTGGAGGCAATAGCCAAGACGGAGAAAGAGTTCTTCAACGTCATGCTCATAGACATCCATCTCCCCGACATGAATGGCATCGAGGTCATATCTCGGCTAAAGGAGACCACCCCGAAGATGAAGAAGCTCATACTCACGGGCTTCCCTGAGACCCAAACAGCCATAGACGCGGTGAACAAGAAAGCAGACGCGTACCTGGTTAAACCCTTCGACCCCGAGCTGTTGCTTGAACTCATAGATCAGAAACTCAAGCAACAGGAAGAGGAGCTTAAATACACGCAGGAAAAGGTGCTCGAGTACATAAAGACGAGGGTAAAGCAGCTAGATGAAGTCGAGAACGCTGAGATAAAGGGTGCTACCTGATGGCCGCGGAGACCCTTGGGTTTGATCAAGGCATCGTTTATGAACAGGATAATAGGATAGACGAGTTCAACGAAAAACTCGTCGAGTCTATAGAGGAGGTTTTAAGCTTTAGCAAAGTAGTCTTAAACTTCCTAGAGCTCAACACCGATTTCAAGAGAGGAGAGATTGTGAAGAACCCCGGGGTTTTCTCGTGTGAGCTGGAGGATCTCTTCGGTGACAGCGCCGGTGGCATCGAGGAGCTCATAGTTGAGAGGTTTTATTCGAAGATCAAACTGAAGTACGTGAGAAGCAGAGAGAAGAGTTTTTCTGATTATGTTAGTGAAGCCTTAAATTCGTATATATAGTTGTGATTTGGTTAGTGACTATTTTTGTGAACGTGTTTTTTATATAGTCACTATGTATTTTATTTATGAAGGATACAAGTAATTTTTTATACACTATATTTAATAGAACCAACAATGAGTTTATAGAAGCCGTAAAAACGTGCTTCTATTAACTAGGCTGAAGGAATGTCAATTGCCCCGTAAGAGAGGTACACCTAAAACCGTGCTCTTGGCGACGAGGGTCACGCCCAAGATACGTGACATTGTGGTTCAGATGACTCATAGGGAAGGCCTGAACTTGTCGGAGTAGCTTCGCAACCTAATCATCGGCGAGCCTAAACACAACGAGGCGTTACCCACGCTTCTACGTTCCCCCGACTTTCGGCTGGAGCAAGACGAGGATGAGTGAACGCATATCGACGGGTAACGGGCATCTCGACACTTTGCTCGACGGCGGGTTCCTCAGCAACAGCATAATACTCCTCGCCGGTAACCCTGGTGCAGGTAAGACGATTCTCTCCTCCAACTTCATCTACTCGGGGGCGATCGTGGACGAGGAGCCGGGGGACTTGTTTTTATAACATACGAGATTTCACTGTTTCGAATCAACGGTGCAGGTTTTAGATCTAGAAATCGAAGTCGAATTCCTCGTCTTCCTCAGCCTCTCCCTCAGGTATCTCCTCTGCTTCCTGGCCTTTGCCTCCGAGGTAGCCGCGTTTCCGCGCAAGGTACAGGCCTCCGCCTATGGTGCCTCCTAACGCGGCGCCGACGCCGTACACGTAGGGAGGCTTGAACATGGTGGTCTGGAGGTCGCCCAGCCGTTTAGCGACGGTGGGTCCACCCACCTCCAGATGCTCGAAGGGGCTCCTGCTTCCCGCCGTGTATATGTCGTCCGCCTTTACCTCTGCCTGCAGGCTCCAGTCCCCAGAACGCTCCGGCGTGAACACCGTGAGATAATTTCCGTCGCTCCTCGTGATGGCCAGCAGCGTGGTCTGATCTCCGCCGTAGTTGGCGTATATGAAAACCTCGTAGCCGGCCCGGGTCTCGCTGAACGCTCCGGTCAGGTTAACGCTGCTGCCTAACCCTATCTCGGTGTCGCTCAGGTTCAGCGTCAGGGAGGTCGGCTTCCTCTCCACGCGGAAGGCCTCCTTGTTTGACGTTGCCGGACGGTAAGATAGGTCTCCAGCGAACACGGCCTCCGCCGTCCATCTGCCCAGCTTGTTGGGCATGAACACGTGGCTGAACGCCCCTTCGGCGTCGGTGTCTAAATTGAAGCTCGTGGCCTTGTCCCCCAGCGTATACTTCACCTTGACCTTCCCGGGCTGTGACAGCGTGCCCGCTAGGGTGATCGTCTCTCCGCCCAGTATCTTGGACTCGTCGACTGTGATCGAGAGGTCTGAGCTCGTCCTCACACCTACGCTGCTGGAAAGCTGGGCGGTGTTCCCCATGACGTCCGTGGCCTCCCAACGGTAGTCTATCACGGTGCCCCCAACCTGGCCCGGGATTGTACCGTTGTATACGTCGGCTTTCGACGTGTAGGGCGCCATGCTCCAGGTCTCGCCGCCGTCCACCGAGTAGTGTAGGTCAACCTGGGTGATCTCGGAGTCGTCCTTGATCCGGCATTTAACCACGGCGTCGGTGCCCCCCTCTATGTCCACGGGGGACCCGGCGTCGGTGATGACGGGCTTCGTGAAGTCTGTCTGCACCATGAACTTGAGTGTGCCGTTGCAGTACTCAGACATGAACAGCAGGTGGTAGAGGAGAGGGTTCTTGATGGGCTGACGATAGTCTATTAGCATGTCGTCGCCGCTGTGCTCGCAGCTGGCCGAGGCGTTCAGGTGCCTGAACCCCTGGGGGTGGTTGTTGAAGCCCCCGTATACCCCGCTGCGGTTGCCGTATAGGCCTGACTCCCACGGCGCCATGACCCCCATAATCCTCCTGCCTTTATCTTTGGCCGGGTTAGCCATGGCGTATAGCCGGGCCTCGTACATGTCCAAGGTGTCCGGCACCTCGACGATTATCTTCAGGCGTCGGGCGGAGGACTCGAACTCGTATACCCAGTCGGAGTCGTAGAGGAACTCGTCCTCGATTGGCTCCTGGAGGAACCTGGTGTACCACCTGTCGGGCTCGATGTGCTCGACCACAACCAGCGTTGCGTTCTCCGCCGCCTCGCTCTCGTTGGGGTCGTTCCTCACAGTCAGGTAGTAGTTCCCGGACTCGGTGGGGGTGAAGTACCGTCCCTCGCCGTCGTTGCTCACCTGCTCAGGGTAGCCGGCGGCCTCCGTGTGGCTCGACAGGAACAGGGGCTCGTACTCCGTCTCCCGATAGAGGAATATGTCGTAGTCTGTGAGATGCCTCGTCAGGTTAGCGTACTCGCCTATGAGGTATATGTGGTATGTGTGTCCGCCCTCGAGCGTGTAGTTGTAGGTGACCACGTCCCCCGGCATCGTGAAGTTTAGCTCCAGTGCTTGGGGGTACCCCGGCTTTATTACGTCTATCCACTCGCCGTCGAAGGCATAGTCGGGTGCAGCCGTCGCACCATCTAGGTTGGTAGCCCAGGCTACGTATAAAAACAATATCACTAACTGTAGGACCTGGTTACGCCTTTCAACGCGTGGCTGCATCGAGGACACTCTTGGTTTGATGGTTCTTCCAGTGCCCCTCAGGTTAAAGTGATTATGAACGAATAATCAGTTACAGGATTCGACGTTCGGCCCACGCAATAGTATTTATCAGTATATAGAACATAATGATAGCATTTTTATAGTAAATGCATGTAATTGCTTAACTGACTTTCTCCAGACAATTTTCGCCGCGGTAGAAGCGATTTTATATAGGTTTTTCATCTATGGCGCCCCCATGATCTCTCCTACATATATTCATGGTCATCGTTCTTTATCGTTGGATGACATACACCTGTTTTAACCATTCTAAGATTTTTATAGATATGAGTATATCCTTGCCGCCTTGGGCAAACTGTAATTGTCGCTTGACAACGAGACGGATGAGAGATTCCGCGAAATCGTAGCAAGGTTGTACGGTAAAAAAGAAGGGTGCCCTGAGCATCGCAGGCGATCAGGGAGTGGAACCAGCGCAACGACGTACAGCTCAGGTTCTAGGGATCAAGGGTGAAACCACATTATCGAAGATATAGATATTATACGTATTTTATTTTAATTCATCCATGTATATCGTCGTATATCCTTCTTCTTGGGGGTAAAAGCCGATAAACTGACCTTATACTAGATAAACGTTCAGTAGCGTAAACCGGCTGTCTAGAGACGGGAGCGGCGTCATCCATTAATCATATAATCTCACCGAACCCTTTTTCCATGAACCGAGTTGTCTTTCATCGCCGTGGACATAGGGGCCACCAAGATCCGTGTAGCCTCCGGCAACAGGGGAGGAATAGATGAGAAGATAGTCGAGACTACAGACAGGGCAAACGGCCCCAATGGCGTGCCCACGCAAATCATTAGGATGATCAGGAGACTCGAGGACAGCCCTAGGGCCATCGGCGTGGGCTCCATCGGGCCCCTAGATCTGGGGAAGGGCATGATTACAAATACGCCCAACTACCCGTTCAACGAGATTCCCGTGGTCGAGCCCCTCCGAGAGGAGTTCGCTGTCACGGTGAGGATAGCCAACGACTGCACCGCCGGGGTTCTCGGGGAGCACGTGTACGGCGCCGGCAGAGGCGTCTACAACCTGTTTTACCTCACCTTCAGCACGGGTCTCGGCGGCGGAGCCATGGTGGACGGCCACTTGCTGGTAGGCAAGGACGGTAACGCCGTGGAGGTAGGGCATCTCACCATCCACCCGGATAGCGAGGTGCTGTGCGGCTGCGGCTGCCCAGGCCACTGGGAGGCGTACTGCGGCGGGATGAACATACCGAGGTTCGCCCGGACGATCCTGCGACGCGGCAATTGGCAGGGAGGCCTCTTGGCCGAGTTATGCAGCGGCGACGCCGAGGCGATCACAGCTGAGAAGATATTCGACGCGGCCAACCGGGGAGACGAGGCGGCCCTCCATGTAGTCGACGAGGTAGGGAGGATAAACGCGGTCGGGGTAGCCGACATCGTGAACGCCTTCGACCCAGAGCTGATAACCATCGGCGGCAGCGTAGCCCTCAACAACCCCGAGCTGATTCTGAAGCCAATACAGCGCCACGTAGCCAGACACGCCATCAACAGGCTGCCCGAGATAAGGATCACGCCCCTAGGGGGCGACGTAGTCCTCTACGGGGCCCTCGCGCTGGCTTTGAAGGCGGAATAAACTAATCTACCTCAACGCCAAACTTATGGTATGTCCAAGTTCTCGGATGAATCAAGATCTAAACTGGATGGAATAGCCTCGGAGGCTATGGAGAAGGCTCACGCCCCGGGGGTGAGCGTGGCCCTCCTCAGGGACGGGGAGATCGTCTACAGCAGGGGCTACGGCTCCCGGGACATGGAGAGGAGCCTCCCGGCGACGCCTGACACACTGTACGGTATAGGGAGCTGCACCAAGTCGTTCATATGCCTGGCGGTGATGCAGCTCGTAGAGGAGGGGAAGCTGGATGTATCCGACCCGGTGCGGGACCATCTGCCGCTGAGGATTGGGTTCGACGACAGCCCCATCACGGTGCATCACCTCATGTCCCACAGCTCCGGGGTTCCCAGCCTCGGCACGGCGAACATACTCATCGATCGGATGAGCCTCGGGGAGGGCTGGATACCCCTAACGAGCGAGTCTGACTTCTACGGCTACATGAACGGGGCCGGCGGCGAGGTGGACGCCAAGCCCGGCGAGAAGTACTTCTACCTCAACGCCGGGTTCACCCTGCTCGGGCTCCTGGTGGAGAAGATCAGCGGGCTGGGGCTGGAGGAGTACCTCAGGAGACGCGTGTTCGAGCCCCTAGGCATGGATCGGACGACGCTGCTGCTTGGGCGGTTCGAGTCGGACGGCGACGCGATGACGGCGTACTGGAAGGAGCCGGACGGCAAACAGAGGGCCACGGTTCACCCGTTCCACCCCCTCATATACGCGCCCGGCGGGATCCTGAGCTCCGTCGTCGAGCTGTCGAGCTACTTGACGATGTACCTCGGGGGCGGCGACGAGGCCATCCTCGGCGAGGACTTGTTAAAGGAGATGCTCAAGCCGCACACGAAGCGCCCAGACAACGTGTTCGGGAGCAACAGCTACGGCTACGGCTGGGGGGTCATGGATTTCCTAGGGCACGAGCTGGTGGCTCACACGGGCTCCACGGGCGTGTCCGCCGCGTTCCAGGGTTTCATCCCCGACCTCGGCGTGGGGGTGGCGTACCTGAGCAACACCGGGTACTGGAGCAGCTCCATACCCCACGCGGCCCTGGCGCTGCTCATGGACAGGAACCCGCTGAGCGACGTGCCGTACCTCGCCCAGTGGATGCACTGGAAGAGGCTCACGGGCACTTACTCGTCTTACAGGGATGTCTTCAAGGTTGATGTGGAGCAGAAGGGGGCTA
>CAYFYM010000172.1:0-11720 GCA_964347405.1 uncultured Candidatus Bathyarchaeia archaeon
TACAGGGACGCCATGAAGCCCGCCAACGAGATCGTGGACGAGTTCAAGAGAAGGCTGGAGGAGGAGTTCGGGTTCGACGAGCCCCTAGAGTCGACCATCTGCCGCGACATCCAGGAGCACATATATGGGCGGAGCTTCGATCTCAACGACCCGGAGGACTACCCTCTGTTCATTGAGGCGGGCGGCCACGGCGACGAAGGGTGCCCCAAGACCTGCGCCGTCGCCGCCAATGTGGCCGCGGAGAAGCTCATGGAGCTGATGCGGTAGAAAATACGCTTTAAAAAATTCTGGGACGCCTAGACCTACTTCTTGCAGCCGAATAGACCGGGTACTGTTGTGATCAGGCTGCTATACGATCAGGTGAGCCGCGTCGGTGGATACAATTTAATCTCGCCTTTACATCATGAAACATATGCAGCCCAGCGTCTTCGACGTGCTCCACCCGAGGATACGTTCGGGGCTGGAGGCTCTGGGCATATCGGAGCCGACGCCGCCCCAGATGAAGGCGATCAAACCCATACTCGCCGGGGAGAATATGCTGCTGGTGGCCCCCACCGCCAGCGGGAAGACCGAGGCGGCGCTGCTGCCCGTTTTCGACATGTACCTGAGGTCGAAGCCGGAGAAAGGCATAGGCATCATCTACATCACCCCGCTCAGGGCGCTGAACAGGGACATCGAGAAGCGGATGATGTTCTGGGCGGACCATCTGGGCGTCGACGTCCAGGTTAGGCACGGCGACACCAGCCAGAGGCAGAGGCGCAGGCAGAGCACCAGGCCGCCGCAGATGCTCATAACCACCCCGGAGACCCTGCAGGCCATACTGCCGACGAAGTCCATGAGGAGACACTTGGAGACCGTAAGGTGGATAATCGTAGACGAGATACACGACTTGGCGGCGAGCAAGCGGGGGGCCCAGCTCACAGTCGGCATGGAGAGGCTGGAGCAAGCCGCAGGGCACAGGGTCCAGAGGATAGGGCTCAGTGCCACGGTCGGCAACCCTGATGTCGTCGCCGAGTTCCTCGGCGGCGTGCACAGCGTCTCCATCGTCGAGGTGGAAGTGGACAAGAGCTACCTGTACAACGTCGAGTTCCCCGAGCCCTGCGACGAGGACTACGACCTGGCCGACGAGATCGACACGTCACCTAAGGCGGCTTCGAGGCTCAACCGGATAAGGCGTCTGGTGGGGGGCCACAACGGAACCCTGGTCTTCGTCCAGGGCAGGGGCCAGGCCGAGGCCCTGGGCTACAAGCTGAAGACCCTGGACAAGGGTGTGGAGGTGCACCACGGGAGCCTGAGCAGGGAGCAGAGGCACAGGGTTGAGGACGAGTTCAAGGCCGGAGGGCTCAACGCCATCGTCTGCACCAGCACGCTGCAGCTGGGCATCGACGTCGGCGAGGTGGACCTCTGCATCCAGTACCTGAGCCCCCGCCAAGTCTCCACGCTCATGCAGAGGGTGGGGCGGGCGGGCCACAGATTGAGCCGCCTGAGCATGGGCGTCACCATACCGGCGTACGGCGAGGACGCGCTGGAGTGCGTGGTGACCAGCGATATGGCGAGGCGTATGCGGCTTGAGCCCACCGTTGTCCACATGATGCCCCTGGACGTGCTCACCCACCAGATAGCGGGCCTCACGCTGAGCCACCCGGATGGCATCGACGTAGGGGGGCTCCACGAGCTGGTCACGAGGGCCTACCCGTTCAAGGACCTCAGCGTGGAGGAGTTGGAGGAGCTGACGGTGTTCCTGTCTAAGATTGGACTGGTTTTCAGGGAGGGGGAAACATTGAAGGGCCGGGGCAAGGCAAGAAGATACTACTACGAGAACCTTGGCATGATAAACGACGAGCGTAGATACCCGTTCATCAACGCCGTGACGGACGAGATGGTGGGCACCGTGGGCGACGAGTTCTGGAGCCTCCGGGCCCGCGTCGGCCTCAACGTCATACTCCGCGGCCGCGTCTGGCGGATACTCCAGATAGACGACGAGAGTGGCGTGCTCCACACGCTTCCTAGCACGGACCCCCTGGGCGCCCTCCCCGGCTGGGACGGCGAGCTCATCCCCGTCTCGAGGGAGGTGGCCGAGGAGGGCGGGAGGCTACGCCTGAAGGTGCTTGAGGCGGCGCAGGACGGCAGGGTGAGCGAGCTTGCGGAGTCGCTGGACACGGACCTGAACAGCCTCTCCGAGGTAGCCGGGGAGGCGGAGGCCCACATCAAGTCCGGGGTCCCCCTGCCGAGCCCCGACAACCTGGTCCTAGAGGTCTACGACAGGTACATCGTCGTCCACAGCGTCCGCGGCGAGAACCTCAACAGGGCCCTCGGCGCGATTATGGACGCCGCGCTCAGCGAGATGGAGCTCATATACGCGTGGTGGAACGACGCGTACAGGATACTAGTCGAGGCCCCGAACAGGCTCAACGAGGAAGAAGTGGAGCGAGTGGAGAAGCTCGTTAAGGGGCTGACGGAGGCTGACGCTGAAAGGCTCCTCATGGAGTTCATGGAGGCCAGGTTCCCGTTCGGGTACAAGATGAAGTTCATCGCCGAGCGGTTCGGCGTCCTCCCCCGAGGCAAGATCATGGGCCCCGACCGCGTAGAAAACCTCTACTACAGGTTCAAGGACACGCCCATCTACAGGGAGACGCTGCGGGAGGCCTACCAGGAGAAGCTGGACCTCCCGGGCGTCAAGGAGATGATAGGGGGGATCGCTGACGGCCGGGTCTCGGTCCTGGTGAAGAAGGTGCCTGAGCCCAGCGCCCTCGCCCGGCACATACTGGAGAAGTACGCCGACGTGGAGGAGCTCATGGCCACCGACGCCACCATAGCGGACCAGCTTCAGTACATGAAGGAGAGCATCGAGGCGCGGAGCGTCAACCTGGCCTGCGTGGACTGCGGCGAGTGGCACACAAGGGTTAGGATCAGGGAGTTGGGCGATCACCCTCGGTGCGGCAGCTGCGGCAGCGGCCTCCTCGCCATGATGCGGCGGCACCAGAGCCCAGAGCACTTCCAGGGCCTCCTCAGGCGGTGGAAGGAGGGGGAGGAGCTGTTCGGCGACGACATGGACGAGCTGGTCCACGGCAGGAAGACCGCTGACATGGTGCTCAGCTACGGCAGGAAGGCTGTGGAGGCGCTCATGGTTTACGGCGTCGGCCCCGTCACCTCGTACCAGGTGCTCAGCCGGATGCACCGCAGCGACGAGGAGTTCTACAAGGACCTCCTCAAAGCCAAGATACAGTACATGAAGACGAGGCAGTACTGGGACGACAAGTAGCTCAAGTTTTAAACGAAGCGCATCTACTCTGATTCTATGACTACTCCACACGAGCAGGGACGCATGAGGGGCGGCGTCGAGAAACCGGGCATCGCGCATATACTGGGCGAGATCGAGAGGGCGGCCGGGTTCTTCAACCAGAGCCTCGAAGACTTCCTAAAGGTAGACAGGGACAACCTCAGACACATCCCGGACCGCTACGTCGAGGAGTGCGACGGCATCGCCGAGGGCGCCGGGATGCCCGAGGAGAAGGCGCTGGGCTTCAACTTCGGGAAAGGTCCCCGAGGACTGTTCAGGGAGGGGTGCACGGCATTCGCCGTACCGGGGCGATGCTCCGTTGACGGCGCCCCAATGCTGATGAAGAACCGGGACCTTGGGTACCGCCGCATCCACCCGCAGGTGCTGGCCTACAGCAGGCTCGACGGCTACAACGAGTTCCTCGGCGTCACAACGGCGGGCAACGCCTACTGGTACCAGGGCGTGAACGAGAAAGGCCTTGTCGCGTACAACACGGCCACCCTCTGCGGCAAGTACGAGGAAGGGATGCCAATCAACATCCTTGTGCGTAGGCTCCTCGAGGAGTGCGACACCGTGGACGAGGCGCTGCGCTTCATCGACGCTGAAAAGGTCTCTGCGTGCAGCAACCTGTTTCTGGGCGACCGCGAGAGGATGGTGGTAGCGGAGCTGAAGAACGGGTTCCCCGTACACGTGGATGAGGTGGAGAAGGCCGACGCGCGCGCCAACCACTACCTGTACCTCGACAACCCTCCCCTCGTGGACAGGGACACCGTACTGCACAGGCAGTACACGCTCACAAGGTACGAGCGCGCCAAGGAGATGCTGAAGACCGTGGACAGGGTGTCGGTGGACGACCTGATCAGTTTCGACAGGGACCACGCCAACGGGCCGGGAAGCTACAGCGTCTGCCGCCACAACTCATACATCGGCACCGAGCTGGAGAAGCTCCTCAGCAGCAGCACCATAAGCAGCCAGATATTCAAGATAGGGGAAAAGGTCGAGTCCTGGGTGGCGCTTGGCCGCCCCTGCCAGACCGAGTTCAAGCACCTCCGTTGGGGGGACGAGGTACCAGGACCGCTGGCGTCAGGCAAACACTGGCTCGGGAACCTTTCACAGAGATAGCTAGACTTCTAACGCGAAGTCCCTGTGGGCGATCCTCGCGCCTGCGGCGAGCGCCATGGCTATCTGTATGACCTTGGCGAGCTCCTCCTTGGATGCCCCCGCCTTGACGGCGGCCTTGGCGTGGCCCTCGATACAGTATGGGCAGCGGGTCATGTATGCGCACGCCACGGCTACCAGCTCCTTGGTCTTCCCGTCCAGCTCGCCGGGAGCCATCACCCGGGTGTTCCAGTCCCTGAAGGCCTTCACGGCCTCCTCGTCGAAGTACCCCATTACCGCGGAGTCACGTTCCTTTGCGTAGTGGTAGTCCATGCCCCAAAGAGGCGCCGACCACCGATATAACGTGTTCGAATGTCACCGTCGAAGCGTCTCGGTTATCACTTTGATTGTGTTCTCTAAGCCGTCGCCTAGATGCTCCTTGGAATTAATCTCGTCCAGAACCCGCCTGTACATCCTGCTCCCCACCATCTTGTCCACCATGGCGACGAGGCTGTCCCGGTCTATGTCTCTCTGATGTATAGCCGTGGCGACGCCCAGCTCCATGGCCCTCCTGGCGTTGCCGTACTGCTCGGGGTGCCTGGGCACCGGGATGATGACGGCGGGCTTGCCGTAGCAGATGCTCTGCATTATGGTCTCGTGGCCGCCGCGGCTTATGACCAAGTCGCAGGCGTTCAGGTACTCGAACCTGTTCTCCAGCCAAGGGATCATTGTCAAAGCCCCGTCTTCCGTCGGGTCCGAGCCGCCGTTAGGGGTTCCCATCGACATTAGCACCCGGTACCTATCCGGGAACCCGGCGAATATAGGGGTGAGCAGCCTGATGAGGGGCTCCCTCTCCGCGCGGGGCCCGCTTATCCCCGCGTATACAAGATGCTGGCCCTCCCCCACCCCGAGCCTCTCCCTGATCTCATGGGAGTTGGTGTTCTCCTCGGGCTTCTCCTGCAGTATGGAGCCCACCAGCTTGACCCTGGCCCCTACCCTCCTCGGAATCCTCAGGCTGTCTAGGCTTATCGTGTAGGGCTCGGGGAAGTCCGGGATAACTATTATGTCGCTGAGGGCCCACGTCCGCCCGAGCATGGTGAGCACGGTCCCGTCGAATACCCTGAATAAGTTGGTGTCCTTCACCCGTGGCGCCCGGGGCAGGAACTGGTTAAGCAGTAGAACCACGGGTATGTTTAGCAGCCGCGCCGCGATGATGCTGGACACCCTGGAGTCGCTGAACACCATGTCGGCTTCGAACGCCATCATGCCCCTGATCTCGAACCTTAGCTGATCGAGGAGAGTCGGGAAAGCCGTTATGCCCTGCTCCACGGTGGAGGACTTTATGTCTATGCTCCCTGTGGGGTCGTTCTCCATCTGGATCGGTGGAGCCGATAAAACAGGGAACCCGTACTTGCGGACATAGTCCACGGCCTCAAGGTACGTAGAGAAGAGAACCTCTCCCCCCCTCCGGGCCACCTCCTCGGCGATGGGGACGCTTCTGCTGACATGGCCGAACCCTATGCCGCATGGGCTGAAGTATACCCGGGAGCCCTCTAAGCCGTCCACCTGCAACCTACCCTCAGCTTAACTCTTGCCTCGACACTACCCCTCTCGGGGAGTCCTCGGAGTATATGATGGCCTGGAACCTCTGCACCTCCGTGCCCTCCAGGAGCCATGAGTCGGGGGGCAGCCCTGCCTTGAAGCAGCACTGGGTGAGAAATTCCTCGCTGTCCCAGCCCCAATCGACTGCGACCTGGGGCAGCAGGAGCCCCCTCCTGTAGCCGCTACTTACTATAAGGCCGTCGCGGCCCACCACGACCTCCCCCGGGATATCCTTAGGGTGATCCACTTTTATCGTTTCAGGCGGCGATAGGACGCTTACCTCCACGAGTATGCTGTCCGCCTCGTCCCTTGAGACCGGGGGGAACCTGGGATCCTCGAACGCCGCGTTCACCGCCGACTCCATGACGGCCGTCAACAGGTCCTTCACAGGGTATGGGTAGCCGATGCAGCCCCTGAGCGTGTGCCCCGATCCCTCCAGCTCGTTGAGTGTGACGAAGACGCCGCACCTAGTCGCGGTCACCTTGGGGGCGTCGCCCGTGTCCGGCTCACCGGTTAAACCTAGACGCGCCTCGATCACGTTCCTCGCGAGGCGTACGAGGTACGTCCCCTCCATCTCTGTAAGGTCGAATATCTTAACCGCACCTTTCAATATGAAACCAAAACAAATTCTTATAAACGCTTGGAGCCGCCCACCCCGTACAGCCTATCAGCCTCCTCTAGGGTCGAGACTATCTGATCCCAGTGGCTTCCCCTCCAGTAGACGCCGCCGCAGATACCGCACACCCAGAAAACGTCGAACGCCTCTAGGGACGCCTCCTGCACGATGTCCCGTACACTGTCCTTCTCCATACGCGTCAGGGACCCGTTACACTTTGGGCAACGGGAGCATGAGGGGTCCAGCTCCAGCCCGAGAGCAGCCGCGAGTCCACCCAGCTGCGCAACATCGTCATCCGCGTTCACCAGAAAGGCTTCGACGCCCCTCTTATTTGCTCTTAGGACCAGCTCCCTGTCACGGGTCAGAAGCACCCTGCTTGTCCTAGACGCCTCCTCCATCAGGGCGTCGTCGTCGGCCTCCCTCCGGTACTCCGCGTCGTAGCCGCATATCCTCAGCCATCGGGCCAAGGAGCCGAGCATGCCGTCGACTAGGAAACGGGGTCTCATACGCATAACATGTGTCATGGAGGGTTTTGGGCTTTTTCACTCCATACGGCAGTCCTTGCAGAGGAAATCGCCTTCCACGAACCTTAGGTTGTTGCTGAAGCTCTCGCATTGGTCGCAGTAACCGGTGATGGATGGGCCCCTCACGGAGGAGACGTTGTTGATCTCCTGTCGCTCCTTCACGATCTCTACTATGGTGGGCACGAGCCTGATGATGTTCCTGTCCGAGATTATGCCTACCAGCCGGTTCTTGTATAGAACGCCCAGCCGTCTGATGTTGATCTTATCCATTAGACGCATCGCCTCCATGAGGCTCATCTCCGGCGCCACCACGTGGAGAGGCGACGACATAACCGACTTAGCGACGACGTTGCCAGGGTCTCCTCCCTGTGAGACGACCCTCGTGACGATGTCTCTCTCCGTCACGATGCCCACAGGCTGCTCTTCCATGTTGGTGATTATGACTGCGCCTACGTTCTGGTCCTTCATCACTCTGGCTAGCTTCACTATGTCCGTGTCTTCGCTGACCGAGATGACGGGACTCGACATGGCCTCCCTAACTAGCATGTTAGACGTTATCTCTAGACTCATCTGGTCCACTCACTTGAACTAGCGTTGAATGGTATAAAAACATCATGAACCAATGGTACAGGGTTCACCAATCACTCGGTCAGGATCTCGTAGAGCGCTCCACACTCGTCGCAGCTAATGGTCTGGGAGATTCCGCTAACCATTTTGTCGGCGTGTATCCAGACGCCGCACTCCCTACATTTCAGGAGGTAGCCTTTTACGCCGTCGTCGCCGATGCTCTGAATTGTCACCTTCTGCGCCCTAGTGAGGTGAGTTTCCAGCGTTGGTCTCCGCAGCCCTAGCCTAGACGCCTTAAGCCTTATCGCGTTAGACGTCCTCCACGGGAACTCCAAAGTGATCTCGTCGAACGACATGGTTGAAGAGTATAATTCCTTCAACTTTTCTACCTCATCGTCTGTCCATGCCCGCGCTCTCGCCATTACCAAATGCCTCTGAAATCGAAGGACGTAGCGGGGATAAATAGGAGGGAAGCCCTTCCGTGCCGGACCTTATCTCATCGACCTGGTCTATGGCGCGGTGACCACATGCGTCTAGGGCGTGTCCAGGCAAACCCGAACACTGGGTCATAAACCCTGAGCCGCTAGTGGGATGGGCAGCGGGCTCAGACTCATCCCCCCGCGTGAACCCCCGCTACAGCATCAAATTGGCTGTGAAGATTATAATATGGTTCTGTTGCACAGAATGTTAATGGGTGACCGTTCCCCGGGTGCGCCCTTAATATGTTTTTGACTCAATGATGTTAATAATGTTACAGTGCTTTGCGACAACCATGAATTTATTCACGCGTAGAAAAAAAAGGCTAACAGCCTATAAAACTCTTAACACGAAACCTAAAAGCCCCATGATCCCTGAGACGGATTGAGAGCGACCCCCGTCCTTTGAAAACGAAAGGTTTAATGCAAATACCATTGACCATATGCTGAACCTAATGGACGTCCACTACATAGAGAAGCCGAGCCTGAGCAGGCCCACCATGATAGCGGCGTGGCCCGGGATGGGGTACCTCGCAAAGATATCCGCGGACTACCTCAGACGAAGGCTCAAGGCTAAGCTATTCGCCGAGATCACCTACTATCACAACGCGCTCATATACACCGACGGAAAGGCGGAGCTGGCGCCGCTGAAGCACAAGCTATACGCCTGCCCGGAGAAGGACCTCGTCATATGTGTCGGGGACGCGCAGCCATCTATCCCAGAGGAGTCCATAAGGCTCGCCAAGAAGATCGCGGGCATCGCCAAGGAGCTCGGGGTGGAGATGATGTACACCATGGCGGCGTACCCCAACGACGTGTACGACGAGCCCCAGGTCTACGGCATATACACAGACGAGACCCTTAAGCCTGTTCTCGAGAAGGCGGGCGTGACGCTCATCGAGTCGGAGGGAGCGGTGAACGGCCTCAACGGCGTCATGATAGGCGTAGCCAAGCTCAGAGGCATAGAGGGGGTGTGCCTCATGGGAGACATCACCTACGCCAACGTCCCTCAGCACCTGTCCTCAAAGGCCGTGCTGGAGAAACTCTCAGCTCTCCTGGAGCTGGACATCGACACAGAGCAGCTCAGCGTGAGAGCGAAGAAGATCGACGCCTCCATCAAGCGGCGCCTCGACATCTACGAGGATGAGGACGAGGCCGAGCTACCGGAGGAGAAGAAGCTGGGGTACATCAGCTAACTCTATATAGAGGCTGACGGCAATATGAGTTATCCACGGGGAGAGACAAGCTGAGGGAGTCAGAGCGGGTATACTGGATCAAGGCTGCGGCGGCTTTAGTCAACGGCGGCCTGTGCTTCTACCTGAACAGGTATCTTGGCCTCAACGAGCACATCGCGCTGATGGCGGGGCTGACGCTCTACATAGCGCTCTCCGAGGGGCTCGCGGTCATCACCGACATCGAGCGCGACAGAACCCTCAAGATAGGCATCGGCGCGTTCATTTTCCTATGGATGCTCTCCTGGACCCTCCTGAACACCTTGCACGTGCTAGGCTAGTCGGCCTATTTCTCCATGTTGTACTTGTACTGCATGAGGTCAGCCCACGCGGCAAAATACCCGCTGTCCCAGCTAGTCCTATTCGGTGACGATGCGAAGCCCTTGAACTCCTTCCTGTAGCCTTTCAGACTTTCGGCCGTGAAATCGTTCTTGTTGAGGAAATCCCTCTCGTCCCCCGACCTGACTGTGAGTAGCAGCCCCTCCATGGCTTGCAGGTAGCCGTTTTTGTACTCTTCGTCGCCGAAGCTGCAATCCCTGACGGCGTCAAGCGACCTTTCGGCGTCTGTGAACCTCCTGTCAAGCAGGTATTCTATGAACTCGGCCACTGCCTTACGGGTCTTGCCTCTAACGGACAGCCCCCTCGTGTAGCTAGAAGTCTTCGTCACTCTCTATCCCTCTCTCGGTTATCCTCATCGGGGCCTCGCCTTCCGGCAACGCGGGGCTGGCGGTCAGCTTGGCTATCCGCACGTTGTTCCTTCCTTTTCGGAGGAAGATCCTGCTGTGGCTCATGTGCCCCAGTATGTGTCCGCCCACGGGCGAGACCGCCTTGCTGAAGAACGAGTCTGGGCTCGCCATCACCTGGTTGGTTATCACGGCCGCGGTGTTGAAGGCCCTGCTCAGCCGCATCAGCTTGTGAAGGTGTTTATTGAGCTGCTGCTGCCGTGGCGCAAGCATCTCCCTGCCCAGGTACTCGCTCCTGAAGTGGCTCATCACGCTGTCTATGATGATGAGCCTGACGTTGTTCTCTTTGATGACCTCGTCGGCGTTCTCAAGCAGCACCGTCTGGTGGTTCGAGGTGTAAGCCTCGGCGTAGACCACCCCCTTGAGGGCGTCCTCCGGCTTCAACCCGAACCTCTGCGCCATCTGCATGACCCTTTCAGGCCTGAATGTTGCCTCGGTATCTATGTAGAGGGCGCTGCCGTTAAGCCCGCCCTGGGCCTCTCCAAGCTGCACGGTGACGCACAGCTGGTGACACATCTGGCTCTTCCCAGAACCGAACTCGCCGTAGAACTCCGTCAGGCTCTGGGTCTCGATGCCGCCGTCCAGCAGCCGGTCTAGGCTTGAGCAGCCTGTGGTGAGCTTCCTCACGCTCTTCCTGAGCTCGACGAGCTCGTCTCCTCTGACGAAGGTGATGGCCATGCTCTTCCTAGCGGCGTCTATGACCTTCTCGGCCATGGGCTCCCCTATACCGGCGGCAACCAGCTCGGCCACAGCCGCCGTTCCCAGGGACTCCACGGTCTTGAACCCTATCTCCTTCAGCTTGGCGACGGTGGCCGGCCCGATGCCAGGCAGATCCTCTAAGGTCTGGTACTTTGCTTTATAATACTCCAGGTCCTCGGACATCGCCACACCGCTCTACGTTTCACATAGATATCTCTTAAGGAGATTAAAAACTAAGCGAGGCGCGTCACTCCTCCTCTATTTCAAGGACCAGGGGGCCTTCGTAGCCGCACTCTGTGCACCTGTACATCCGCGGTAGTATGCCGTAACTCTCTTTTAGCTTCACCTTGTGGCTGCCGCATTTGGGGCAGAAGACGGGCTTCGGAGCCCTATACCTTATCCTGAAGATTTTATCTGATAGGCCCTTGAGCCCGGGCAAAACTACTGTACCTCGATGTTCTCGTCGGGGAACCCCATGTCGACGAGGGTGCTGTGCACCGTGTCCCTGTGGTCCCCCATGAGCAGGACTTGTTCGTTTTTCGCTGTTCCGCCGCAGGCGCATTTGGATTTCAGCTCAGAGGCTAGTTTGCTTAGTGATACGCTCCCAGAATCGATGCCGTCGATGACGGTCCATTTCTTCCCCCATTTGCGTGTCTCTAAACGAATTCTTATCCGCTGCTGCTCCTTACTCATCTCCTCGCATACGCAGAGGTCTTTCGGGAGTCCGCAGACGGGACAAATCTCCGCCATTATCAACACTTTATCGACTTGCTCAATGTAAAAACCTTTGCACTATCGGCCATTCCGCGCCCCCTAAGTGTAGTTCTGGAGGAGGCTGAACGCCTTCAGGGAATCCTGGCTGTCCAGTATGATGATTGTGTTG
>CAYFYM010000173.1:0-4802 GCA_964347405.1 uncultured Candidatus Bathyarchaeia archaeon
GGATCTGAAGGGGCTGGAGACCGCGACCTTCGCAGGCGGCTGCTTCTGGTGCATGGAGGCCGGCTTCGAGGAGGCCGACGGCGTCATCGAGGCGGTGAGCGGCTACACGGGCGGCCACACGATGAACCCCACTTACGAAGAGGTAAGCACAGGCAAGACCGGCCACTACGAGGCGGTACAGGTGTACTACGACCCCGAGAAGACGAGCTACGGCGAGCTGCTGGAAGTTTTCTGGAGGAACGTGAACCCCACGGACCCCGGCGGACAGTTCGCGGACAGGGGCGACCAGTACAAGACAGCCATATTCTACGGCAGCGAGGAGCAGAGAAAGCTAGCCCTAGAGTCCAAGGAGGCGCTGAACGAGTCGGGCAGGTTCAAAGACCCCGTGGTCACCGAGATACTGCCCCTCGGCCCCTTCTACCGCGCCGAGGAGCACCACCAGGACTACTACAGGAAGCAGGCTTCCAGGTTCCGCGTATACGAGAGGCTGTCCGGCAGGGAAGGCTTCATAGAGGAGAACTGGGGCGAAACGGATTAGACCCGGACAGGTAGACTTGTCTCTTCGCCGTTTGATGCTTTCTAATGACTGATCTTTGGTGTCCGATCATGCTAGATCACGTAAATGATTAAACCTATAATTAATAGAAAAACATGTTATAGGATCATTTACGGGAGATTCTCCTCACTATCAAGACTCCTACACTGATCAAAATCAGGGCGGCGAGTGCCATCGTCTCGATGCCCGGCCTCACGATACCCGTCGAGCCTTCATCGACTTCACCTGTTTCCTCGGGGACTGGTTGATCGACGGTTCCCACGGCCTCCGGCTCCGTGAAGGCCGTGTCCCCCGTCTTGACGTATGGCACCGCCGCCATGATGTCCTCATGTAGCCCGTCCCAGCTCCTCCAGACGACCATGCCTCCCTCCGCGATGGGATAGTGGTCGCTCTCGTTGTTGAACGAAAGCTGCACTGTCCTCCCCGACGCGAGGTCGCATCGATAGATCTCGTAGTCCCCGTCGATGTTCCCCTGCCAGACCAGCTCACCCGAGGAGTAGCTTGGGCGCATGTCCTCCGCGGAGTTCACCGTGACGACCCGTCTCTCATGTGCATCTATGTCGTAGAGATAGATCTCCGAGTCCGCGTATGGGTACGAGGGGTCGCACCCGGACCAGGCCACGAACCCGTCGCTTATCCCCGGGAACTCTGTCGGCGTGCTGTCGATGTCTGAGATGTTGTAGAGGTCATCCGACCTGACGTCGTAGAGGTAGAGGGTGTCCAAGCGGCCTCTCCTCACGAAGAGGATGACGCCGTCCTCGACGTCGAGCACCGTGTCCGTGACGTCGTCGTCCGTAAGCCGGAAGACCACGCCCGACGAGACGTTGCAGTAGTACACCTCTCCGTACCCCTCCCTGCCGCCGCTGGACTCGAGGTCGCCGTAGTCCCCCGTCCAAGCGACGACGTCACCCCAGACACGAGGGCCGGTGTCGGGGTAGCTGTTGTCGGTCACTCTCATGACCTCGCCGTCAGAGATCCTCTGGACGTATATCTCCGAGTTGTAGCCCTCCACCGCCATGCTGTACGCTACCAGGTCCCCGTGGATCGACGCGTCGCGCTCCTTGTGCGTGTTGTTTGTCAGCCGCGTCGTCTCATCCTTGCCGATGTCGTACATGAATATCTCGGAGCCGTTCCAGTTCCCCCATGCCTGCCAGAAGAGCCTTCCCTCGTTCAGCGCGAGGTTGAAAGCGAGTTCCTCGTTCTCGGTGACCCGGGTGACCGACGCCCCGTCGAACATGTATATGTCGTAGTTTCCATCCTTGGCCATCCAGGCGACGTACCCGTCTCCCGCGGTCACGTTCCGGTAGTTCTCGGAGTGGTCGGTGAGCCGCCTGAAGCTGTAGAGTGTGTGCGGGAGCGCGGCCCGGTATGACTGATGTATCGTCTTTATCTCGGTCTCGTTGAGGGCGCGGCCGTATATCCTGATCTCGTCGAGCACGCCGTAGAAGGGCTCCGCCATGGAGCCGATGATCATGTGTCGGCCCCTCTGGAGCTCCCCCTCGACCGTGTTCTCGCCGACCTTCTCCCCGTCCAGATAGAGCCGCATGGTTGACCCATCGTAGGTGGCCGCGAAGTGCTGGAACTCGCCCACCCGCAGCACACCCCTAGCCCAGATGTGGTGTAGAGTCTCGTTATAACCGATATAGAAGTGGAGCGTACCGGGCCCAGCGGTGCCGTCGTAACGGACAACCGCCTTCGCGTCGGTCTCGCCGACGTAGGTGATGAACCTTATGAACGTGCTTGGGGGCAGCATGTCCGGCTTCACCCACCCCTCGATGGTCATCGTCTCAGCTTCGTTTATGTCGTGTCCCGGGCTGTTCAGGTAGTGGGCGCTGTCGAAGCGCCACCCCCTCCCGAGGTAGCCTTCATCGAACAACACGTTGTCGTCGCAGTCGTTGCGGCCGACGCCGTCCAACGTATCGTCCTCGCAGTGCCACCACGTGATCAAGCCCTGAGGGGTGTAGACGTCAAAACCTTCCGTCGAATCGCCGCCGAAGCTCAAATCCCCGGTTTCGAGACAAGCTAGCAGGAGAATAAAAACTAGAGACAGTTTGAGTACCTTGGTCAATCTTCACTCCTCCGCCCTTGACGATGAAGCAATTTCTAGAATTCCTGTAAAGGGTAAATACCTTCCGCAAGCGCGTTCTTTCGCCGTAAATAACGGTGTTTCACGGGCAAGGCGAAACTGATCAGCCACGGACGGGCAACCTTCATAATCACCCATCCACAACGTCTCTCTGATGAGCGCGGACGACGAGCTTGAAAAGATAAAGCGGCGGATGATGAGGCGGATGATGGCCCCCACACCAGAGGAGCCGTCACTGCTGCGGGATGGCCAGGTGAACGAGCTGACTGACGCCAACTTCCAGCAGGCCGTATCCGCGGCTGACAAGCCCGTGCTGGTGGACTTCTGGGCCGAGTGGTGCGCCCCGTGCAAGATGATGGCCCCCGTGATCCAACAGCTGGCGGCGGAGTACAAGGGCAAGGCGTACATAGCCAAGCTGGACGTGGACCGCAACCAGGGCACGGCCATGAAGTACCGTGTCATGAGCATCCCCAACTTCATCGTCTTCAAGGGAGGCCAGCCCGCGGGGCAGACCGTGGGCGCCGTAGGTAAACCCGGCCTCGTGCAGCTCATCCAGCGCGGCCTAGGCTAGAGCTTTAATAATGTTCCAGGCCCTCGTAAACCGTGGCTTACGAGGTGAACAGGGAGCACGCAGTGCCGTTTCTCGGCGGCTTCCTCGTCGGAAAGATCGTCACCCTGGTGAGCATGCTGCCCATATGGGGATTCCTGCCGGAGGACCCGTCGATACCCGACATACTGCTGGAGGAGTTCGTGTACCAGCTGCTGTGCTTCAACCTCTACCACTACGCCCTCGCCGTCATATGCGGCCTCATACTGGCTATATGGATCGAGGGCAGACGCTTGGAAGGCGAGTGAAGCCCCCGGGGAGCTAGATGAGCCCCTTGCGGACGGCCTTGGCGAGGACGCTGTCCGCCGTCATGTAGTCGTCCACGGCGTTGTACGCGATCTCCTCCGCCGCTTTCTGGGCATCGGTGATTACCTTCTCCTCGTCCATGGTCATAACCACCCGGTCCTCGACCACCATGGCTCCGTTGATCACCACGTCGGTGACCTCGTCGCCCCTGGCGCTGTACACTATGTTGGGCGCCACGTTCCTAACCGGCCTCATCAGCACGGGCGTCATGTGGGGCGCCTTCAGGTCCAAGAGTATCACGTCCGCCTTCTTCCCTGGCTCTAGGCTGCCGACTGTGTCGCCGAGGCCCAGAGCCGCCGCCCCGTCGGCGGTGGCGAGCCTCAGAGTCTTCCAAGCCGGCAGCAGGGTGGGGTCCCTGTGCCGTGTCTTGTTGAGGAGCGCCGCCACCTTCATCTCCACCAGCATGTTGTGGTGTCCGTTGCCCGGCGCCTGGTCGCTGCCGATGGTCGCGTACCTGCCGCCGCTCCCTAGGAAGAGGGCGAGGGGCGGCGTTATCCCGTCGATGCCGGCTATGCTTGCGGGGCACGACGCGTACCTGACGCCGCGGCTGGCCAGCAGCGCCACATCGTCGTCGGTGGTCTGGTGGCAGTGGGCGGCGATGAGCCCGTCGTCAAGGTACCCGATGCTGTCCAGGAACCTTATGGTGGTGGTGCCGTACCGGAGCCTCATCTGTATCTCCTCGCGGCCCCCCTGGGCGACGTGGATGTGCGCCAGCTTCCCCAGCTCCCCGGCCTTCTCCTTGACCCTCAGCAGCAGCTCCCTGCTCATCATGTCGGCGCCGTGGGGAGCCAGTATGCACGTCACCCTGCCGTCGCCCTCGCCATCGTACCGCTCGATGAGCTCCAAGGCCTCCCTGAACCGTGCCTCGCCCACGTCCTCGTAGAATATATAGGGCTTGTTGGCGTCGGGCCTGCTGCCGGGACCGATCTCGTTGATGGTGTTGGCCAGGTTGGCCCGGACGCCGGAGGGTATGAACACCTCCTCGGCGGCGACCCCCAGGTCGCCGCCTATCTCGCCGAAGGTGGTGGTCCCGGCCTTCACGGCCTCCAGCACCCCCAGCGCCGTGCCCTTGACCGTGTGCTCGGGCTTCCTGTGCCCGGTGAACGGCGCCATGGTCTTGAGCATCCACTCTATCTCGGGGACGTCCTGCGCCTCGCCGCGGAGGTGTTCATACCCTCAGGCGTCCGGGCCAACCTGGCCAACACCATCAACGAGATAGGGCCCGGCAGCAGGCCCGACGCCAACAA
>CAYFYM010000174.1:0-3222 GCA_964347405.1 uncultured Candidatus Bathyarchaeia archaeon
CCTCAGGGAGATATCCTCCCAGAGCCCCATAGACAAGAAGGACATAGCCAGGTGCTACAGGCTCATGCTCCGGGAGCTGGACATTCAGATGCCCAAGCCCGAGGCCCAGCTCAGGGTCCCCAAGATAGCGGCGAAGGTGGGGGTCGGCGAGAAGACCCAGCAGACGGCGGTGGACATACTCCGGAGGGCCACCAAGCTCAAGACCACGGCGGGGAAGGACCCCATGGGCCTAGCCGCCGCGGCCCTCTACATAGCCTGCGTGATGTGCGACGAGAAACGCACCCAGAAGATGATAGCCGACGCCGCCGGGGTGACGGAGGTCACCATAAGGAACAGGTACAAGGGGCTTAAGGAAGCGCTGGATCTGGAGATCTAGCGGCGGAACCCCCTATTTTTATTTCCGCGAACGTTAAACCCCTAAATATTTATCCTCGACTACCCATTTCTTGCTGAACGAGCTTGGCGTCCACCGAGCGCACCCTCATCGTCTGCATCGACGGTGACGACGACATCGGTACCAAGGGGGGCATAGAAACCCCTATAATTGGCAGAGACGAGACGCTTCACTCAGCCACGGCCTTGGCCATCTCGGACCCCGAGGAGGCCGACGCCAACGCCATGTTCGGCGCCATCAAACTCTACGACGCCATGGTGAAGCAGTACCCCGATGAGAGCTTCGAGGTCTCGACTATAAGCGGGTCGAGCCTCGGCGGCGTCGAGGCGGACCGGAAGATGGTGAGGGAGCTAAACCAGGTCTTGGAGGCCTTCGACGCGACGGGCGTCATATTGGTGACTGACGGCTTCGCTGACGAGGAGCTGGTGCCCATCGTCCAGAGCCGTGTGCCCATCACCAGCATCCACCACGTCGTAGTTAAGCACAGCGAGAGGCTGGAGGAGACGTGGGCCGTGTTGTTCAGGTACCTCCGGATGCTTGTGGAGGACCCCTACTACAGCAGGGTCAGCCTGGGCGTCCCGGGGGTGCTGCTGGTGCTATTCGGGTTCCTCATCGCAAGCGGACAGGTGGAGAACGCCGGCATGATGGTGGCCTTCGTGCTAGGCATCGTGCTCTTCATCAAGGGCTTCGGGCTGGACGCGAGGCTCGCGGCGATGCGTCCCAGGCTACCCCCCGCGGAGAGGTGGCTGATGCTGCTCTCCAAAGGCCTCGGGGTGATACTCGGGGTACTGGGCTCCTACCAGGGCATCGTCTACGCGTGGACTTTCCTGCCCACCCCCGCGCAGCCCTTCTGGGACCTCTCCTTCTGGGCCGCCCACCTTCCAGACCTCGCCGCCGCATTCTTCATGAGAGGCACTGACCTGCTAGCCTTGGGGATCGGGGTGGTCATAATCGGGGACGCGGCGAGCGACTACATACTCGAGAGGAAGACCATATCGATGTGGGAGAACGTGGTCGGGCTGATATTCCTGTTCTGGATGCGGCTCATAGTGCTCGAGTCCACCGAGGTGCTTATGAACCCCGAGATAACGCTCACGCTGTTCTCGCCCCTCATATTCTACACGGTGGCAGGCGTGGCCACCACCATAATCGCGGTTGTCCTCGTGTACAGGAGGTTCGGCCGGGAGGCTTTCGCAAGGCCTCCCCGCAGGGAATCATGAACACGAACCATTTATTTACACAGACGTGGAATATGGCTGAAGATGCTGTACGAGTTCCTCTCAGTCATCGGCATATACGGCGTCTACGAGAGATGGCTCAAGAACCAGATAGACTCGGGGGAAAAGCCCAGCCACGTGGGCGTGATCATGGACGGGAACCGGCGGTGGGCCCGGAGCCAGAACATGGTCCCGTGGGAGGGGCACTGGGAGGGAGCCGACAAGGTCGAGGAGTTCCTAGACTGGTGTGTCGAGCTGGGCGTCAACACGGTGACGCTGTACTCGTTCTCCACCGAGAACTTCAACCGGGAGGAGAAAGAAGTACAGGAGCTTATGAAGCTCTTCGAGAGCACCTTGGAAGAGGTCATCAAGTCCAGCCACATACACGACAACCGCGTCAAGGTGAGGGCCATCGGGAGGATCAACACTCTGCCCCAGCGCCTCCAGGAGCTCATCCACCAGGTTGAGGAGGCCACGAAGGACTACGACCAGTACTACCTCAACATCGCGATAGCGTACGGCGGGAGAGCTGAGATAGTGGACGCCCTGAAGAAGATCGCGTCCAAAGTGAAGACCGGGGAGATGCAGCCGGAGACCATCAACGAGGAGATCATAGAGGCCAACCTGTACACCGCGCACCTCCCTCAGCCCGACCCCGATCTCGTCATCAGGACCTCGGGCGAGTCCAGGCTGAGCAACTTCCTGGTGTGGCAGGCGGCGTACAGCGAGCTGTTCATCTTGGATGTCTACTGGCCTGCTTTCCGCAAGATCGATCTCATGAGGGCCATTAGGAGCTATCAGCTTCGCCAGCGCCGGTTCGGTAAATAGGTTTTTTCGTGTTTTTCTTAATTATCGACTTGGATGGACGTGGTTTTTGCTTTGTACGCTGGTGAGGAAGACTTAAAAAACTCGTTTCGCTTGTATTATTCTCACGTAGTGAGAGCAACTCGGGGTTGGTCACGTTAGCTCATAATCCCATCATAATACGTAGTAATACACGGGTTAGAGCGCCTCCGTCGAACACCAGCCTTGAATTGTTAACACATACATGGTAACCACAGAGCGGTTGCCATCTAGATTTAACTATAGAAAATCTGGGGGATGACGCAAAGGAGCGTGAAGTTGAGTGGTACATATCAGCAGGGTAGTCATTAAGAACTTCAAGTCCTTCGGGGGAGAACCCATCAGGCTCAACTTCCAGCCGGGGTTCAACATAATCACCGGGCCCAACGGCAGCGGCAAGAGCAACATACTCGACGCCGTCCAGTTCGTCCTCGGCGAGCTGGGGAGCAAACGCATGAGGGCCCCGGACCTGGGTGGGCTCATCTACGACGGCGCCGGCGAGGACCACATAGGCCGCGCCCAAGTCTCACAGGTGAGCCTCTACTTCGACAACAGGGACAGGGGCCTCCCAGTCGACAGGTCCACAGTAAGCATAGGCAGGAAGATGGACAGGGACGGCAAGAGCTCATACTACCTCAACGGCAAACGCACCAGCCGCCGAAGGGTCGTGGACGTCATAGAGATGGCCGGCATTACTCCCGGCGGGTACAACATAGTACTACAGGGCACCGCCACACGGCTAAGCGACCTCACGCCCCACGAGCGCAT
>CAYFYM010000175.1:0-2831 GCA_964347405.1 uncultured Candidatus Bathyarchaeia archaeon
GGACGCCGTTGGTGTTGCAGTCTTGGCTGGTGCCGTCGGCGATGTCCTGTTCGTCGGGTACGCCGTTCGAGTTACAGTCCTCCACGGGGGCTTCGTACCCGACGCCGTACGGTCCCTCACTCGGGTAGAAGCCCTCGTCGTTCAACTGGTCGATCGTGTAGGCGTGCCCGTTGCCCTGATAGCCGACGCCCATCTGGGGGGACCAGGAGGGTCTCCCGACCTCCTCGTGGGTCAGCTCGTAGAGCTGGCGGAGCAGATCGCCGACGAGGACCTGAGGGGCACGGTGCTGGGTTTCCTCACCGACCCGCCGTCGGACCTGGACGCGCCCGCCCTCCCCATCGGCGTCTGCCCGGCCGGGGCCTACCAGCACCACTGCTACACCGGCGGCCTCGTGGAGCACACGCTGAGCGTGGTCAGGCTGTGCACGACGCTGTGCGACATAGTGGAGGAGCTGTACGGCGGCGTCGTCGACAGGGACCTGGTGCTGGCCGGCGCCATACTCCACGACGTGATGAAGGTGTACTGCTACGAGGAGACCGGCGACGGCGGCTACAGGACCAGCGACCTCGGCGGCCTCGTGGACCACCTCAGCCTCCTGATCGCCGAGATGCACAGGAGGGAGCTCCCCCTGGAGCTGGTGCACGTAATCGCGGGCCACCACGGCGACGCCGGCGCCACCAAGCCCAAGACGCTGGAGGCCCTCATAGTCAGCGTCGCCGACCAGGCGGACAGCGACCTCAACGGCAAGCTGCTGCGCGCGGCCGAGTACCTGCTGAGGAGAAGCGGCGTATACAGGCCCAGCCTAGGCAACGCCAAGGAGGCTCTCAACGTGGTCAAGGTGAAGAGCCGCGAAGGCTGGGAAGGCCTGCGGCGGATGCTCGACGGCGAAGGCTAGGCGATAAAATATTGTACCCCATCCCGGGTATCTATAGAACATGTTACAAGGCGGCAGAGGCCGGGCGGCCACCGTCCTGGCGCTAGCGGTGGGCGCGGCCATCCTCTTCCTAGTCCCGATGAGCCTCAGTTTCAGCGTCGTCTCCATGGCCGTGGGCCTCGTCATAGTGATAATGGTGGGGGAGCCCATGGTGGAGGGCCTCAAGGAGCTGGGCAGGCTCACCGGGGTATCCGACCACATCATAGGCATAGCGTCCAGCGTAGCCTCCAACCTCCCCGAGGCCGTCATGACCCTGTTCATGATCGCGAGCCCCCACCTCAGGGAGGTTGCCATACTGACGGTCTTGCTGGCCTCGGCGTTCAACGGGCTGCTCCTCGGCATACTTGTCGTCATGGTGACGTACAGGGGTGGCGCCGTGGAGATGCCCAAGAAGGCGCTGGAGCACGACGTCGAGCTCATGAGGGTAACCATCGCGTTCTGCATGATCGTCTTCGGCACCGGCGTCATCATGGGCGTCAGCGGCGCAGACGGCGGCGAGAGGCTCCCCTGGGAGGTGCCCCTGTTCCAGCTCGTCTCCTACGCGGGCTACCTATACTTCCTGGGCAGGGGCCCCGAGCACAAGCACATCGAAGGACACGCCTCGGAGGGTGGAACATCTTGGGCCTCGCCCATCGCGCTGGGCCTCGCGGGCACCGTGCTGGCGGCGCAGCTCATCTCGGGGTCCGCCGAGTTCCTGGTCCACATGTTCGACCTACACGTGGTCATCGCCGCCACGGTCATCGGGTTCGCGGGCAGCGTCCCGGAGCACGGGCTGGCCCTCCTCGGCGCCCGGAGGGGCCACGTGGAGCTGGGGGTCTCCAACCTCCTCTCCGGGATAGTGCAGAGCGTCATGCTCATCTTCCCGGTCATCGCGCTGCTGGTGCCGGTCCCACTGGACGGGTACGTGCTCTACCAGTTCCTCGCCATCGCGGTGACGCTGTGGATAGTGAAGAAGAGCATCGTGGACGACGGCAGGCTCACCATCGACGAGGGGCTCAGCATCGTCGTGATACACGTGCTGGGGGTGCTGCTCTTCGACGAGCTGAGCCTCCTCATATGACCCGGCGCCCCCCTCTTACTTCCGGCAAAAGATAATAATTCGGTCAACCATGTTCCATCCGGAGGATTCAAGGTTTGCCTGAGAAGATCAGCGTAGGCGGCGTCACAGCCGGGAGAGGCGAGTTGAAGAAAGGCGCCGTGGAGGGCGTCGAGCTCAACGTGGGCGTGGGCATAGACGTGCCCGTGCTCGTGATGAACGGGGCGGCGGACGGCCCCACCCTCGTCATGACGTCTACTCAGCACGGAATAGAGATACAGGGGATAGAGGTCATCCGCAGGGTGATGAGGGAGAGGGTAGACCCCAGCGACCTGAGGGGCGCCGTCATCGGGGTGCCTGTCGCCAACCCCCTGGCCTTCATGCACCACCAGTACCTCTCGTGGATAGACAACCTGGACGTGGGCGGCGGGGGGAGCGGCAGCCTCATAACGGCCGACAAGCCCCACGGCAACACCACGGAGAGGCTCGCCTACGCCCTCTGGACGGAGATATGGAGCAAGGCCGACCTCGGCGTAAACATACACTGCAACACCAGGCCCGACTCCCTCATCTACCAGTGGATAAACGTCGGGAACCCGGCGACAAGGGACCAGATGCTCAGGATGGCCGAGTGCTTCGGCGTCACCACCATAGTCTCCGAGACGCCCCTACGGGCCGACGCGCCCCCCACCATCGGGAACCTCGCCGCCGGGAAAGGGGTGCCCATACTCCTGATGGAGCTCATCGACGGGAGGTGGATCAGCGAGCCCTCCACCACCGCAGGCGTCAAGGGCGTCATGAACATCATGAAGGAGTTCGACATGATCGACGGCGAGAAGGAGCCCCAGGAGGGGTTCCCAA
>CAYFYM010000176.1:0-12848 GCA_964347405.1 uncultured Candidatus Bathyarchaeia archaeon
CCACTGGATGATGGAATACATAGATGTCTACACCATGAACCTCCGAGCAGAAACTGAGTGTTCCAGTATTTTAGACACTATTTCTCGGTTTTCGCCCTGATTATCAATTCGGCAACCCCGAAACTATCCTCGGAGTCGATGTCGAAGAACGTACGCAGCTCCGGGTCAACACCCCTTAGCCTCTCCACGGGAATCAACGCCACATCATCGATGCTGAGGGATATCATCCGGACCCGCAGATCGCCTTCTCCGTAGAGACGCTCGGCCTCCCTGAAGGCTGTCTCAACGTGATAGACCGCAGCGAGGGGCTCTATCCAGCCGTTCGGCTTCTCGAAGACAGCGCCTTCGCGGCCTTCAGCCTCGGCGAACAGCATCTCCACAGCCTCGTCGCAAACGAACGGCATGTCGCATGCGACGGCGAACGCGTACGAATGCTTACAGAAGGAGAGCCCAGTCATGAGGCCGACTAGAGGTGAACCCCCGGTGTACATGTCTGTAACGATGAGGGTGTCTTCCATAGCCTGCTGATAGTTATCCTTCTGCTCTTCTGAGGCAACGACGACGATGACATCATCGACATGGCCACTGATCCTTTCAACGATGTGTTTGACCAAGGGCTTCCCCGCTAGAAGTAGAAGACCCTTGTCCACGCCGAGCCTCGTTGATGACCCCCCAGCTAATATAACCCCGGATCTTGACAAGACAGCCTATCCCCTTAGTCTACTTGGTTTCATCTCGATTCCTTAAGTCATTGAAACCCAGAATTTTATTTTTACAAGCATTGGATTCAAATGATAGACGACCTCCTTAAAGCGTTCTCCCTTACACTGTTTCTTGCAGTATTAAACTTTGGCTGGGTAAACATGTCTCCTTCGCATAAATCGGTAAATGGATGACCACCCCGTTTCTACTGATTTTCCGAGATGAGACGGTCTTCTAATGTTGCTCATATCAACGTTAATGGAATCAATTTGAGGCAAATCTTTCGATGATCTCAAGTAATGGCCTTATGAGGCCCGTTATGGGGCCGATGGACTCGGTGATGATTCTTATGTCGTGAACATCCCTTTTCGACAAAGAGCCAAGCACGACCACGCCAATTAGATACATGATAAGAACTAGAAGCCCACCCAAGAAGAGCTCAAGCCAAGGATTCCATGATACAAGAGATAACAAGTAGGCAGCCGCCACGAAACCGATGAAGGATGGAATAAACGTCTTCATAGTGGCCTGATAATCCGGCGAGAAACCGAACTTCTTCTTTATCGTCCAAAGCGAGTATAGCGTCCCGACTCTAGGGGCGAGGAGCTCCGAGACCAGAAGCCCGATTACCCCGTACCGCGGAACAAGGATGATGTTAAGCGGGAGAGTGACGATGTTCTGGATCAGGTTTATGTTAAGGGTGGTCTTGGTCATGTGCTGGCTGTTAAGAAGCCTAAGGTTGCTCAAAGAACCTAGACCGGTGAAGAAGAATAAAGCGAGGTAGAGCTTCATGTAGAGCGGCGCTTGGGGATACGCGCCTTCATACAGTATCTCGATGATCTGGGGCGACAGGGCGATTATAGCCGCCACCATGGGATATACTATGAATGACGTGTACTTTATGGAAGCCTTGTAGACATACTCAAGGTCTTCCTGCTTGTTCTCGAACTTAGAGAACAGAGGCAGCATGGTCAGGGAGATCGGGGTAACGACGAAGCCCAAGAGGGCTGAGAACCTCGTCGCTACGCTGTAGTTACCGATGAGATTTTTAGCTACATACTGGGAGAGCAGATATGTGTTTATGTAAGGCCTGATCCCAGCCACGAGGTTTGAGAAGAAAAGGGGGTAGCCATATAACATCAACATTTTCATGCCTTCCAAGTGGGAGATAGTTGACTGCGATTTCTTCGTCGACTTCCATATCAAGTAGATAAAAACCAGACCCAGAACCCCGGCGAATGTCATCGGACCAGCTTCACCCATTGCTGCTCCCACCGGCCCGTAACCCATGTAGACTAGGACAGGTCCAGTGAGACTCTTGAGGATCGAGTAGAAAATGGAGTGGTAGCTCTTCAACGACATTCGTTCATATCCGATTATCACAGCCCAAGACGTGGTAATTAGAGATTGACCAAGGATAGCTATGGAGAATACCTTGACTAGCACCTCTATCGCTGGCTCATGAAAGACCTGGTTCGCAATGAAGCCCGCCGAAAGATAAGTTGCGAACGAGTAGAAGAGGCCAAAGGCAACGCTTATGATTACCCCCGACTCTATGAGGCAGCGCAGGTTCTCGCTCTTCCTCTCATATCGGAATTGACTGAGGTACTTGATGAGGGCCTGATCTGTGCCGATGTTTATGAGGAGATACGCCACCCCTATAGGAGCCTGAGCTATGGAGACTACGCCAAAAGTTGTGTCTCCTAGGACCCTAGAGACGTAGATCATCCCGAGGGCGACGATGAGGGTCGACGCGACCTGCCCCAACACGAGTACTAGGCTTCCCCTCGCGGATCTCTTCAGAATCTTCGAGAGCTCACGGTCCAGAGTTTTCTCCCTGCCTGTTCCTCTTCAATAACGGTGATAGCTATTTTATCTTTGTCTAGTTTCTTTGACGACGTTATTATAGTTATGTTAGTTTGGTGCGCTGTTTCGTCGCGAATTAGCATCTTCTAGTGGGATTATTTTGTAAGGTTTGTCCTTTAGATGAGTGTTCAATGGTTTTTCCGGTTGTTTGAGTGGTATGTATTTAATTATATGTTATTTACCCTCATATGTTGAGGATAACGGTAGGGTTGTAGCATCATGTACGGAGACCTTTCATCCGAAGTCGTTCACTGCCCAAACTGTAACGAGGACGTACCCAAGACGCTGTACTGCCTCAACTGTGGGTATCCCCTCTATAAGATAGAGCAGGAAGAGAAGGCCGAGGTTCAACCCGAGGAGGAGCCCGAGGTACTCGAAGTCGTAGTCTCTGAGGAGCCAGATGTCGACATGAGTGTCGAGATTGAACAACCAGAGGAGACTGTCGCATTGGAGGAAGTGGCCGAGGCACAGCCTGAGATCACTGAACCCGAGCCGGAGCCAGAGCCTGAGCTAGAGCTTGAGCCTGAACCCGAACCAGAAATAACGCCGGAAGAAATCGAGACGACGATAAAGGTAGAGGAAATAGAGGAGGAGGCCCCGCCTGAGCTGTTGGAGCCAGAGGTCAAAGTAGAAGAGATAGCGGAAGAGCCGGAAAAGGAGCCGGTGCCGGAAATAGAGACCGAAGCAGAGATCAGTGTGGAAGAGGAAGAACCGGAAAAGGAGCCGGTGCCTGAGGAAGAAGCTGTGGAGGAGCCTGTTGTTGAGGAGGAGCCCGTTATAGAGGAACCTGAGATAGAGGAAGAGGCTCCGTTGCCTGAAGCCGAAGAGAAGGTTATTATGGAACCGGAGGAACCACAGAAGGCTATAGATTTCATTGAAGAGGAACCGGGGTTGATGGAAGCTATCAGGCTGGAATTCGCGCCTGATCCCTTAACAAAGGAAGTAATGGAGAACCTGGCGAAGAACATCACCCTGAAGATCAGGCTCGTGCGTCTCCTACGGGACGGCCAGGTGAAGGAGGAGACTTTCAAGAAGCTCTTCGACAGCTACGTCGAGCAGGGACGCATATGGGTAAGCCGCAGGGACGACTCTGTCAGAAGGTTCAAGGCAGACATAGAGAGGATGGAGGAGGCTCTGGTAACAGCGCGCAAGGACTTTGAGCTGCTTGAGATCAGGAGGAACATCGGTGACGCCGACGACCAGGAGTACAAGGTGAAGGCCCCCGCTTACAAGTGGGACATAGAGCACCTTGAGGTGGAGATTAAGAACCGTAAAGGAGGCATCCTCTACGTAGCGAACCTCAGGAAGCTTGTGCCTGAGGAGGAGATCGTCGAGCTTGAGAAGCTGGCTGACACCGATTACGCCGAACTGGATAAGATAGAGGAGATATCGGCTGAAACAATAGCGAAGATGAAGGAGACCCTCGCGGAGTCTCTCAACATCCTCAACTCCTAGTCTCTTTACTAATTAAAACCATATTTACAAGTAAAAACACGTAGATTTCACCATTTTTTATTTAAAAAACACATATAAGTTAGTGAAGAAATGGAGTGGGGGTATAGACTCGGAACAGAGGTTCACACTCCAAGACTTTTAAATGCATTAGAAATCGACCTCATTGCAGCCATGGATAAAAGACACAAATCAGTGATCGCAAAATCAGGTGATGTGGAGCTCATCGACATTGTGAGCCAAGACATCATAGATAACGACTGTTACGGGTTAGCTTCAGACATAATCACTTCTGAACAAGGCGGATCGCTTCAAACGCAAACCAAGGAATCTAAAGACACACTGAATCGGTTGATGACGTTCTATAAGGCTCTAAGAAAGCAGGGCACATAGGTTGGCAATGCCAAAAAGTTAAGCAGGATCTGATCGGTTTTCAAGGTGTGGAACCCGAATCATTGAGTTCAACCTTAGAAGGTTCTCTGCCGGGAATATCCACGGGTCTCTTTTCGTTATAGAATATGAATAACGTCGTAGTCAGGATGATAACACCCAGTCCACCAAGCAGTAGGTAGCTGTAGGATACCCGAGAAACCGACGGAGCCAGCAGGCTATGCATAAAGGGGATTGAAACATAGACCAATATGCTGAGCAGGGCCGAGATAAATACGATTCCAATTGTCAGGATGCTCTGTTTCACGAAAACCTCCTGGACTCTACCGGGGTCGGCCCCTCTCTCTGCGAACTCCTGGCTCGTCTCTTTAAATCTCGAGGTAAAGAAAAGGGAGACGTAGCCCACCAGTATGATGACTCCTGTGAGGAAAACCGTGGCTTGTCCTCGACTTGGTTCAAGTATCTGCGCTTTTTCTATTAGATTCATCCAGTTTAGCTTGGAGAAGCTAAGAACCTCGGGGGAGATGAGCACGAGGTTTATCTCGAATATGTCGATGATCTTCTCCGGTTTACCGATCGCGTAATCGTAGATTACCACAAGGAACACTAAGGCGCTGACCAGCAAAGGCACTATCTTGGTGATGTCCGCGGTGGATATGGTCAGTATATCATACATGGCCAACACCCTGTTAATTAAATGGCTCAAGGATTCGTAGAGCGATGAAGCGAAGAAGGAGCTGATCGCGAGGTAGCTGCTCCCAATAGTGACAACGACCTCGTATACCCTGATCAACGCGCCGTCTCTGTTCATCTCTTCCCCACCTGCGCGAGTAGCACCTCGGTGATGGATTGACGAGTCGGGTGCCAGTTCAAGGCCATCAAGCCCAGGCCCCTGAGCTTGTTCAGATAAGCGTTCTCTTGATACTCCAATAGCTGGGCCGCTGTCTCGTCGCCTCTGTCTCTTACAGCCAAGCCGTAGCCCGAGACGTTAACCACCATTATGTTCGGGCTCTGCCTACGCGTCTTCCTAGTGTACTTTGTGAGCTCCCTCAAGCCGGAGACGAGGCCGTCGAAGTTTCGGTCATGGACGCGGGTAACTATGACAAACAGGGGGTTGGTGCCGTGGAGGTGGCCCCTAACGTACCCCACTGCTTCGTCGAGACTATAATGCGTGGAATCCATCTCGGTGTCCAGCAGCATCCTGTGGACCCTGTACTGCTGTATCTTACCGGTCTCAGGGAATAGCAGAACGCCTTTACCGATGGATCTTGACAACGGCTCTATGGCGGTGTCTCCCTGATCGAGCTCTCTGAGCCCACCCGAGAGACGCAGTGTTCTGCCGCCGCCCGCTACACCGCCTTGGCTGTTGTAGAGAGCCAGACCCAGCTTACACTGCCTAGAGAGGTAGAACTCTGTGAGACCGAGAATGGCTTGGATGGCGTACTCGAAGCTGTTACGCAGGTCCGTGCCGAGGCTGAGCGACGTCGACGTGTCGAGGAACATGAATACCACGCGCCGACCCTCTTTCTCGTATTCGTTGACTGTGGGTACGTGCTGGACGCCGCGGAAGTTCCTCGCCGTGGCCTTCCAGTTTATCTGCTTATAGGAGTCGCCCCAGTTATAGTCCCTGAGCTCTTTGAAGTCGGTGGTGGGTACTCCGATCTTGATCCTGGACTCCGCGGGCATGGGTATCTTGGTGAATATCTTCTGTTGACGTATTCTCTTGATTCTCAGCGCTTTTGGTTTCACGATCAGCTCCTGAACCGTTGGGAAGACGCCCGACATGGTGGGGGTCATGTGCATGGGGTGTCTGGCCTCCCAGTTCAGCTCGTCCAGCTGGTAGCTGCCCCTCCGGGGGCATTTCACCCTGTAACTCAACCGGATGTCTATGGGCTCGCGCTCCTTCCAGAACACCTGGAAGTTGTTGCCTCTAATAAGCTCGAAGCTGGGCGGCAGCTCCTCCCCGAGGGTCACGAGGCCCCGCCCGCCTCTGACGTGGACGGTTCTCGAGACCTCCAGCTCGTCGTCGACCTCGACGCTGATAGACTCATCAAACGGAGTAACGGAGAGATCGCTCGGGCTCTCTATGAACAACGAGATGACCACGAAGAAAAGAGGTATGAGCCCCAGATAGATCAGAACCATGTTACCGGTGACCATCCCAGTCAGTATGAAGCCGAACGAGCTCAGGCTGAGCCTCAAGGGGACACCGGTAAGCAAGGCACTCTACCTACGCACGATTTCTTTGGGGGCCTCCACTTTCTCCAGCACAGAGAGCACTATCGACTCGGGGGTGACCCTTTCGTCGAGGGCGTACTCGAGCTTCATTATCATGCGGTGAGCCAGGGCTTCGACGGCGTACATTTTAACGTCGTCGGGTATCACGTAGTCTCTGCCACTCAACGCGGCGTTTGCCTTGGACACCTTGAAGAGGCTGAGCCCTCCCCTCGGGCTGGCGCCCACCTCGACGTAGGGGCTCTCACGGGTGGCCCTCACGATCCTCGATATATACAGGTATATCTGGTCGTCGACGTAGACCCCGGTCTCAGCGTGGTCTTGTATCTCTCTGAACTCCTCCGTGCGCATCACACTCTGGATGAGCTCGGTGGGGTCGTCCTGTCTCCAGCTGGACCTCCTCCTCAGTATGTCTGCTTCAAGCTCCTCCGAGCCCACGTAGCCGGTGGACAGCTTCAACAGGAAGCGGTCGAGCTGAGCCTCGGGGAGAGGATAAGTGCCCTCAAGCTCTATGGGGTTCTGAGTAGCGATCACGAAGAAGGGGCGGTCGAGCGGGTGAGTCTCCCCCTCGATGGTGACCTGCCGCTCCTCCATGCATTCAAGCAAAGCGGATTGAACCTTCGGGGGAGACCTGTTTATCTCGTCCGCCAACAGTATGTGGGTGAAAACGGGGCCCTTCTCGAGGGAGAACTCGCCCGTGTTCATGCGCCATATCTTCGTCCCGATGATGTCGGCCGGCATCAGGTCCGGCGTGAACTGGACTCTGCCCCAGTCACACCCCGTGGCCTTCGCGAAAACCTTCGCCAAAAGGGTCTTCCCGAGGCCGGGGTTGTCTTCGAAGAGGATGTGGCCGTTAGCGAGCGCGGCGGCAAGCACCTTCTCGAGCAGCCGTCTATCACCGACGAAGTATTCCTGCACGGTGTCCAGGATGCTGTCACACATGGTTTTGACGTCATGGATCTGCATAATTACACCTCCAACGCGGTTTCAGCCTCGGCCTCCCAGCCCTCTGTTTCACCTGCTGATGGTTTTAACTGTATGGAGCCGAGTACTGTGTTAACGATCTTCCTTCTCCTACGCTTGTTCAGCTTTGCCACGTGGTCCGCCTGCCACGGCAGCCCTATCTTAGGTGGTTCCACGTCAACGCACTCGATTATAGGAGCAAGCGAGCTCGTGATCCTGTGGGCTTCTAGGCTTGAGTTTCTTAACAGGAGCGTGAGGTGGATTATCAGCTCTTTTTTCTCTCCGTGGACGATGAAATTCTCGACTAGGTCTGAGAGGCGGTCTAGCTGGGAGTCTGTGTGCGTTTTCACCTGCTGCATGTGCTTATGCCATTTCCCGGGAACGTCCAGGCTGACAAGCGATTCCTCGGCGTAGCGCTTCATGCTTCGATAGCCAGCATAGAAACCCAAGCATATGGCGGCCCACTCACCGATCACGACGTACTGTGGATTAAAGCCTGTTGACTCGAGGAAGTAACTCCGAATAAAAAACAGGTAGTATATGAGGAGGAAGTTTAGCAGCGTCACCTTCTCGATCTGTCCGCCGATCCTGCTGCCAAGATACTCTAGATACGGGTTAGGATGGTTCTTAAAAACGCCCGTGAGTGAGAGCACCGCAGTTATAGCGGTGCTAGCTATAATTACGTTGTTCACCGGCTCAGCCAGCCCCGCTCTGACGACTGGCAGCAGGATTCCGGAGAAAGGTGAGCCCAGTACTAGCTCCTCGAAGAAAGGGTAGACACTGAGCCAAGTCTTGCTTCCCAGATACCCTATGAACAGTATGTAGATGCTGGTGAGTATGGGCTCGAAGATGTAGTTGACGTCCTTGACGTATATTCCCAGTATGTCATGGAGAGCTGAGAGCATCGTCGCATATAAAAGAAAGCCTGTCAGGGGCTTCACCCAGCCTGGGACGAGGCTCCAGTCAGCAGCGTAGTAGAGGAAGGAGGCGTAAGCCACCGTGTTCAGTCCCTCGGAAAGCCTACCCGTCGCCTTACCGACGAGGAGCTTGTCCGCGACAACGCTGGAATACTTTAGGCTCAGAAAAGCGATCATGGGGTATCCAAGGAAGGAGAGGCTGAGCGTAAAATCGTAACCAAGGAGAGCCAATGGGATCATGGTCTCCTGTAACACCAAGAACCATACAGTCACGGTTAGAAACGCGACATATATGACGGAAGGCAGAACGATCTCTTTAACCCTCTTCTCCATTTAAAGCCTCCTCGAACGCCAACTTTGCGAGGTAGAAGCTCTCGTAACTATCTCTCGCTATTCTGTGTAGGCTGTAGTTTGCCTCCTCGAACGTGAAGGTCATCTCCCCAAGAGAGTCATGCGTGTCTGCCGGTGTCTGGGTCTTGAGGTAGCCCAATAGCTCCCGAGCGGTATAGTTGTCCTTGATCTCGGCATACCTCTTCCTCGCGTCCCTGAACTTGGTGTTGAAGAGGTCGATGATCTCCTCACGGTAGTCGACTATCTTCACCTCGAGCTCGGTTGCCAACTCGTCGACCCTGTAACTAGCCAAGATCTTCAAGCTCCCAGTGGACTGGCTAAACGTCGATGTGATGGCAGAGCCGTCTTCGCCAGTGGAGACCATTAGTGGTTCACCGTTTAACTCCATATCTATCTGAGCGTTCTCTATCGGGGTCCCCTCGACCGTGGTTAACCTCACTGATACCTCAAGTTCCTCGTTTACACCCCAGACATTTGGGAAAGGTGGGCGTATCTGGGGCAGCGAGATGGTAAGTCGGGTTGACTTTGTCTCAGATTCAGCTACGGTCACAGGATGCGCAGCTTGAGCATCCTCCGCCCTCTTCATCTGTAGGTAGACAAGTGCACCTCCGCCGGCGAGGCCGAGGAAAACAGCAGCCACCTGCAGGACCGGGAATCTTGAGGGCGTGATCACCGTTAGGGTTGTCGTGACGGACGCAGGAGTATAGAACTCGTCCCCTTGGTAGATAGCGGACAATGTCACTGCGTCGTACTCCGGCTCAGATATCTTGAAACTGAACTCCGCTAAACCGGCGTCGTCCGTGGTTGCCGTGAGGTTCTCGATGAGCCCGCCGCATCGAATAAGAAGCGTCAACGGCTTGCCTACCATAGATGTGCCGTGGTCGTCCCATAGCATGGCCTCGACGGCGTACTGCTGCCCAGCCTGTATCTGTTGTCTCGACTCTAGGTTTATCCGTGGCCTCGCCATCACGACGGCTGATGAGCCCACTCTCTGCTGGTTACTATGTAGAGTGAACTCCAAGTGGATCTCACCAAGCTCGTGGTCGAGCGGCGGCTTATATGAGACTAAGAACTCACCCGCCTCGTTGGTCACCGTTGATATCTCCTTGTCCTCCAGGCGTATGGTGAGGGCCTCGGAGTCACCGGGGATCTCGTCGGCGTGGACCCTGCCCCTGATGACTGAGTTCTCCCCTCTGACCAACGCGATGTCTCTCTTTGGCGTGATGGTCAGGGGAACCGATTCAACGTATGTACTCGTGGATGTTCCGAGATGGTACTCTGCGCCCTCGAACGTCATCTCTACCTCGAACGAGCCTTCCTCATCGAAGTTCCCTGTGAGAATAATGCGTCCATCACCGTCAGTGAAACCATTGTAAGTCATTTCGCCGGCGGTGACCGTGCAAAGTGCCTCTGCAATGGCTCTGCTTGTCTGCTTCTCCACCAGAGTACAGGACATGTTGAAGGCTTGACCGGTGACGACCTTCACGGGAACGTCGTACGTGAACTCGGTTTCCGTGTAGCCCACTATCGGCGGATCGCTCCAGGAATCCATGTACGTCTCGTCTCCCAGCGTGTGGACGTCCACGTTGTACTCGCCCCCGGGGAGACCCAATGGGAATAAGCAGGTGACGTTGAATCTACCGTCTATGGCCAATCCTCGGCCAGCCAGGGTGCCGTCCCCGGATTTCTCCTTCTTCAAGTAGACGAGGACGTCTAACCCCGATACACCTTTTCCTTGGTCGTCTACGACGGTTCCGGCCACGGTGAAGTATGAACCGACAAGGACATACTCGTCCTGGCGTATGATCGAGGTGTTTGTCGGTATTCTATTCGCCGGCTCCTCGGGCATCCAAGTCTCACCAAAGGGGGTCGCATCGAAAACGATCCACCCTAGGTCGTCAAATAGCACTTCCGTGTATGCATGGGCCTGAGTCGTCTCCACTGACTGGATCTCGGCAGCAGGGTCTATCAGGTATCCTGTGACGAGCCGCGCCGGCACGTCTAGGCTGCGGGCGAGTAGGGTCAATGCCGTGTTGAAGTTTGTGCACACTCCCTGCTCCTCGTAGAACAGGAACCACTCCACCGGGTCGACGCCGACGGGAGATCGTGTATATGAGACATTGTAAATGTAATTGGTCTTCAAGTAGCTTTCCAAGGCCTTCACCTTATGGTAAGGCGACCCTACGTCACGGGTCACTCGCTCCGCGATTGGCGCTATCAGGGTCTCCAGGGAGCCCGGCACCTGTAAATAACTGGCGTCGTTGACGGGGATAGCCTTCTCCAGCGTGGCTTCGTCGAACATATAGACCTCTGACTGCACCTCGTAGCTCAGGGTCAACGGATCGTCCACACGGAAGAGCCGTAGCTCGGGGTAGTAAGTCAGGTTCCAGTCTACGATGATCTGCTGCGGGTGGAGAGGCGCAGGTATGAAGACGCCGAGGGACTCGGCCGGCTCCACGTAGAAGTGATAATCCTGATAGCCGCTGTAGTTTTCCATGACGGATCCCACGTATTGGCTTTTATACGGGACTGAAGTGGAGCTGCGCGTGTACCATGAGCCGTTGTAGTAGTCGCCGACGCCGTCCCTTAGGTAAGGTGAACCGGTGGCACCATAGATCCTGAAAACCTCTTCACCTGGTGCAGGTACGTCGTCTTCAACGGGCAATTCTCCCATATCGTCGATCGGTGGCTCGGGAAGCCCGCAAGTCTCGTTGAAGCCCTTGAGTTCCTCGATAATGGAAAGCATATCCGCGCTGGGCGTGGCGTCGAAGATTACCCAGCCTAGCCCCTCGAAGGGGACCTCGGTGAAGGCGTGAGCCTGAATAGGATAAACATCTTGTAACGATGCTTCGGGATCGATGTAGTAGCCACCGACCAGCCTCGCGGGAATGCCCAAGCATCTAGCCATCAACGTGAGAGCCGTGTTGAAGTCGGTGCATACTCCCTCCCCGCTCTCGTATAGGAACCACTCTAAAGGGTCGACGCCGGCGGGGGTTTCCGGGGAGGTCAGGTTGTAGCTGTAGTGGGTCTCAAGGTACTCCTCCAGAGCCTCTAGTTGCTCGTAGATGGTTGACGCGTTGCCAGTTATATCATGGGCAAGCGCCGTGAGGTCGTCTTCGATCTCCTCGGGCACCTCAAGATAGTCGGGTAGATAGACCACATCGCTAACGTCGAGGAGGTCTTCGCTGATGCTGTACTTGAGGTAGGTGAGGTTATAGGCCTCTATCCTCGTTTCACAACTGAACACCATCTCGTCGCCGTAATAGGTGATCAAGTCGGTGAGGTTGAGGCCGACGGTGTAAGGGGCCGTCGGGATGTACGTGCCCAGATCCGTTAGAGGCTCTACTGTGAAGCTAACACGCACAAAGGAAGCAGTTACATCGAGTTTAGGCCAGAGGAGCTCTCCTGTGTAAGTGACGGGGTCAGACGGCGAGGAGCCCCAGAGCCCAGAGTCATACTTGTCATAGGCCATTAGCCTCAGGTACCGTGTGCCGGTGGGTCCTCTGACCCTGAAGATGGGGTCGGCTTCACACATCTCCATGTCCGGCTTCTCCAGCTTCGTGGACTCCGGGCTAGGCGCAGGAAGCGCATCCGGCTTCAATCTAGGCAGTCTGGGCGTCTGGAGCTCCTCAAGGGTCGGGACCTCGCCGAGAGAGTCGATGGATAGAGATAACATCAGGACGGATAGAATGATGCACGCTAGGACGATGACTGTCTTGTATAGGCGCTGCAAAATGCCCGTCCACCGTGATATTCGAAGATGAACGCGATATAAGAATTCTAGAGGAATGAAATAGATCACCTGAGACCAGGTTTGCTTCGATCCTTTCGACTTCACTGACTCAAACGGGGCCCCCGGGGGGGCACCCTGATGCGGTTCGAAGGGTGGATAAATATGTAGGGAAGCTACTTACCCCAAATAACTATTATCTTACCCTCAAGTTCATATTCTAAAGAACATTACATATATTG